>NZ_JSYF01000247.1:0-20647 GCF_054824225.1 Pontibacter sp. HJ8 | reverse complement strand
GTTTAGCGTGAGCGCAACTTGTGGTGGATTATGAGGCTAGTTTGTAACTGACGGAGTTGCTGTTCCAGGTATAGCAACCTTGCATTATTTCATTGCTTCGCCTGGCCGGCGGGGCCTCACTTTTCTCCTTGATGAGAAAAGTAAGCAAAAGAATCAAGACGCTTTTAAACTCGCTGAACGCTCAAACACAAAATCGTCATTGGGGCACCTGGCTCAAGCTATACCTGCGTAGCGGAGGTTGTAAGTTAGTCTGCTATACCTGCCAGTATTACTACTCATGCAGAGATTCTCCCCTTGAGGGGAGTCAGAGGGGTGTCTAAGCAATGACTATGAAACAAGAACTGTCGAACTAGAAAAGCAGGCTCCCCGCCTTAAACAAGGAGGACGAAGGGTAGTTGGACTTGGAATGGCGAAAATCCTGTTCATCCTCTAATCCTGAAAATCCTGATGCAGACAAAGGGAGGGAACAGGGCAGGACAATTATTCCCGGAAACAAAAAAAAAACAGATTAACCGAACTTGGAAGACAAACCAAAAAATACAGGCAGAGTATTCGATTCCGATGTGTTGCGGCGGCTTTTCACGTTTGTGAAGCCCTACGTCCGGATCTTTTACTTTATCGTGTTCCTGACTTTTGCTTCGGCTATACTGGCTGCGGTGCGTCCCTTCCTGATCCAGTACACGGTAGACAACGAGATTCTGCAGAACGACTGGGAAGGCCTCAACCGCATGTTCGTCATATTGGGCGTGCTGCTGGTGGGGCATGCCATTGTGCAGTACCTGCATACCTATTTTGCCGGCTGGCTCGGGCAGCACGTGGTGCGCGACATCCGGGTGCAGCTCTACCGCCACATCCTCAACCTACGCCTCAAGTTCTTTGACCGTACGCCCATCGGCACGCTCGTCACTCGCAACGTGTCGGATGTGGAGACGCTATCGGATGTGTTCAGCGAAGGCCTGGCCGCCATGATCGGCGATATCCTGCAACTGGTGTTCATCCTGGGCTTCATGTTCTACATCGACTGGGAGCTGGCGCTGGTCAGCCTGTCTACGTTCCCGATCATGCTCATCAGTACCTACATTTTCAAGGAGAAGATCAAAGATACCTTCCAGGAAGTGCGTACGGCAGTGGCCCGTCTCAACTCTTTTGTGCAGGAGCATATCACGGGTATGAGTATCGTGCAGATATTCAACAACGAGAAGCGTGAGATGGAGAAGTTCCGGGAGATCAACAAGGAGCATACCCGCGCCAACGTTCGCTCGGTTCTCTACTACTCGGTCTACTTCCCGGTGGCGGAGATCATTGGCGCGGCCGGGCTGGGCCTGCTGGTGTGGTATGGCGCGCACGGTGTGATAGACGATGACGTGTCGCTGGGAACGCTGATGGCCTTCATTCTCTACATTCAGATGTTCTTCCGCCCGATCCGCATGATCGCCGACCGCTTCAACACCCTGCAGCTGGGCGTGGTGAGCACCGAGCGCCTCATGCGCCTGCTCGACAACAAAGAAATGATCCCGGATAGCGGCACCTATGCGCCGGAGAAGATCAAAGGGAATGTGACCTTCCAGGATGTGTGGTTTGCTTACAAAGATGAAGAATGGGTGCTGCGCAACATCTCCCTTCATGTGAAGGCCGGTGAATCGGTTGCCTTTGTAGGCGCTACGGGTGCCGGCAAGACCTCTATGATCAACCTGCTCAACCGCTTTTATGAGATCAACAGCGGGCAGATCAAGATCGATGGCCACGATATCAAAGAATATGACCTGAGCGTGCTGCGCCACCACATCGGCGTGGTGCTGCAGGATGTGTTCCTCTTCTCGGGCACCATTGCCGACAACATCAGCCTGGGCAACAAAGCCATTACCGAAGAACAGATGTGGCGGGCGGCCGATCTGGTGGGAGCACGAAAATTTATTGAGCGCCTGCCGGGCGGCCTGCACTACCAGGTCATGGAGCGCGGGGCCACCCTTTCAGGCGGGCAGCGCCAGCTGATCTCTTTTGTGCGCGCGATGGTGTACAACCCGGAGATCATCATCCTCGATGAGGCCACATCCAGCGTCGATTCCGAAACCGAAGAACTAATCCAATATGCCATTGACCAGCTGATGCATGGTCGTACTTCCATTGTGATCGCCCACCGCCTTTCTACCATACAGAAGGCCGACAAGATCATTGTGATGGACAGAGGCGAGATAAAAGAAATAGGGAACCACGAGGAACTGCTGCGCCAGGATGGTTACTATGCCCAGCTCTACCACATGCAGTATAAAAACATGATTGATTTATGAATAAGAAATTCCTGCTGATAATGGCGGTGCTGACCGTCTTTGTAGCTGGCTTTTTTGCCTACCTGGGCGGTTTCAGTGCTGCCAGCGTTTCAGAAGTTAACGCACAACCACTCTACATTGCCGGCCAGGCCTTCGAGGGCTCCGTGAAAGACGGGCAGATGAACAACTCCTTCCGGAGAGCGGCAGAAGTACTGGACAAAAAAGAACTGGAAGGCGTACTGGGCAACATCTACTACAACAACCCCGATGAGAGCAGCGACAGCATAAGCGCCTTTATCGGGGTCATCGTGCCTGACACAACCGTGTCGTTGCCGGCTGGCTACGAACTGCGCAAGGTGCCCGGCGGCCGGCGATCCCTGCGTGCCGAAGTAAACGCCCATTTTATGCTGGCCCCGAACAAACTGTATGAGGCGCTCTTTGACTATGCCAAGAAGCAGAACCTGCAGCTCGAAACCTTGTATGTGGAGTGGTTTCCAGAGGATCATAAAGGTATAGTGGAAGTGCCGATAAAGGAGTAAGGGGGTGCTTGCAGGTAACGTTTTATCCTATATCTTTGGCCGGGAGGAGGTAAGCCATACCTCCTGCGTCAAACTATAGCGGGACCGGTACTTTGGGCAAAAAAGCAGAGGCAAAAAAAGAGCTGATCCTGGAAGCAGCCAAGTCAGTGTTCGGCAAGCTGGGCTACAGCAAAGCCACCCTGGACGATATCGCCCATACCATCGGGCTGAAAAAACCGACCCTTTATTATTACTACAAAAGCAAGGAAATGCTTTTTATCGAGGCATTTTCCCAGGAGTGGAAGGACAGCCTCTACCGCATCAAAAAAATAGCAGAGCAGGAAGCCGATGCCCGCGAGCGCCTGCTGCGCTACATCCGTTCTTCGTTGCGCTACTACCAGGAAATCGTCACGCAACATACCATTTCTATCCAGGTACTGATCGAAACACGCAGCCTTTTCCAGGAGCTGTTCAAAGAGTCGCGGGCAAAAGAAACGAATTTCTATGCCTCCGTCATCAAAGAAGGTATAGCCAACGGGACTTTCATCCAGTGCGAAGCGGAGCGCGTCGGCTACTCCATTATGGTGGTCAAAGACCTGATCCAGTTCGATGAGTTTCAGCGGGCACAATACCACAACCTGCCCTCCATCGACTTTGACAGGATCGAGCGCGAGGTGCTCTTTACGGTTAACCTCATACTGGAAGGCATACGGGTAAGAGCGTAAGGTATAGCCCAGACATACCTATGCCCTAATCCAATCAGGGGCAACCTGCTGCAACCGGGACGGACATAGGTATACCCAAGCCGGTTCAGGCTTAAAAACTCATCTTAAAAATCGGGGTACTGGGGGCCGGGCGGCTGCCCGGGAGAGCAGGAAGCTACTCCTGCGGATGGCTGGTCTTATACTCTTCCAGCTTTGCCTTGAGCGCATCCACATCTGCATGGTGGCCTTTGGCTACTTCAGCTGCGTCCAGCTCGAGGAGCATGTTCTGCATCTGTTTCAGGTAAGCTGTTTTGTCTTTCTTGAGGCAGCCTTTCTGGTTATCCTTGCAGGTGCCATTCTCATCCATGGGCTTAAACATGCCGCCCTCGCCATAAATAAGCCATTGCGGGTTCAGGTCGTGGAAGTGTTTCACTATAGCCACTAACTCATCTAACAGGTAGTTTTTCCCGGAAATGATGTTGGATAAAACCGCTTCGTCGCTGCCCGTCATGCTCAGAAGCTGTGGCATTTCCAACTCTTTTAAGTTAGTATAGAAGCGGAATCTTTTGCCGATTTGCTGGAGGTCAATTGCCATAGATAGAGAGTTATAAGGTTTTACAAAGTTGCTATACGTACTTATAACAGAATCTGCATCAAAAAATTCCCGGGCAGGTGTTGTTACCCTGCAAACGCGATTCCTGCCCGTGTCAGGAACAACCAGCGGTAAGTGGATTATTCGGAGTCTTCGGCCTGTAGCTGGCGTTCGTAAAGCATTTTATAAAGTCCCTGTTCCTGAATGAGTTCCTCATGGGTGCCATGCTGCACGATCTGGCCATCTTCCAGCACCAGAATGCGATCGGCCAGCTTCACCGACGATACCCGGTGGGAGATGATGATGGACGTACGGTTGGCCATGATGCGGCGCAGGCTGTTCAGGATCGTGTTTTCGGTCTTTGTATCCACGGCCGAAAGCGAATCATCGAGGATGAGTATGCTGGGCTCCCGCACCAGTGCCCGGGCAATCGACACGCGTTGTTTCTGACCTCCCGACAGGGTGATGCCCCGCTCGCCCAGCTTGGTGTCAAACTGCTCCGGAAAGCGCATGATGTTCTCGTATACATCCGCGTCCTTGGCTGACTGCACCATCTGCTCCTCGGTGATGCTGGGCAGGCCAAAGCCAATGTTGTTGCGGATGGAATCGGAAAACAAAAACACATCCTGCGGTACATAGCCGATCTGGCTGCGCAGGCTCTCCAGGTTGTAGTCCCGCACATCCACCCCGTCGATCAGGATGCGGCCATGGGTCACGTCGTACATGCGGGGCAGGAGCGTAGCGATGGTGCTCTTACCCGAACCCGTATTGCCGATCACAGCCAGGGTCTCCCCGTGCTGGATGCGGAACGAAACGTTCTTCAGCGCTTGTATGTGTGTGTCAGGGTATACGAAGTCTACGTTCTCAAAAACAATGTCCCCCTTGATCGGCCTGCTGATGTTCTGGCGCGAAATAATATCGGTCTTGGTTTCGAGGAACTCGTTGATGCGGGCCTGCGAGGCTGCCGCCCGCTGCACCAGACTGGCTGTCCAGCCCAGCGACATCACCGGCCAGGTCAGCATGTTCACGTAGATGATAAACTCGGCTATGTTACCGGTCGTGATGCTGCCATTGATCACTTCCTGTCCACCGATGTAGACCGTGATGATCGTACTCAGGCCGACCAGAAACAGCACCAGCGGGAAAAAGAGCGAGTTTACGAAGTTGAGCTCCAGCGACTTGTCTTTGTATTTGTTGCTGGCCGTCGTGAAATTGTTGTGGGAATCGTCTTCCCGCACAAAGGATTTAAGTACCCTTATACCTGAAAATGCTTCCTGCACAAAGGTCGTGATACCGGAAAGGCTCCGCTGTATCTCATCCGACTTGCGCTCGATGATGTTGTTGACGTAATAAATGCTGATGGCCAGGATGGGCAGTGGAATCAGGGTATAGAGGGTGAGCTTGACGTTGACAGAGAGCATGTAGGGGATCACCATCAGGAACAGCACGACCAGGTTGATGCCATACATGATGGCGGGTCCCAGGTACATACGCACCCGGCTCACGTCTTCGGAGATGCGCGACATCAGGTCGCCGGTGTTGTTTTTGCGGTAGAAGCTCAGCGGCAGGCTTTGGTAGTGCTCGTAGATCTCGTTCTTGAGGTCGTTCTCCACCAGGCGGCTCATGACAATGATCGTCTGCCGTACAAAGAACAGGAATAGCCCCCGCAGCAGGGCCATCACCAGGATCACCACGCCGTACACCAATATACTGCTGGCAAACGTGTCGTACACTGTCTCCTGTTGCGCCATACCTTCGTATAGGTTGTGCAGGTTGATGCCCTCCTTGATCAGGTTAAAGGCATGGCGTACCACCTGGGCCGGCAGTATCTGGAAAAAGTTGGAAATAATAATAAACACCAATCCCCAGAAAAGACGGTATTTATACTTAAGCAGGTATTTATTTAGGTAACTAAGAGATTTCACAGCAAGAAAATGAAGCTTAGAGGCTTTTACGTAGAGTTACAAGGTACAAATTGAATTAGTCAAAAAAAGAATTAATTTTGCAGCGTGAAACAGGAGGTAAGTGAGACGTCACTCTTTCGCAAATATAGAATAACCCTTAATCAAAATCATAAATGGTCGAGTTAAAAGAAGTTGAACTGAAGAAAGATAAGTCGGTCTTTGGTCAGATATCGGAATATAACCATGAGAAAGTGGTGTTCTGTCATGATCATGAGACAGGCCTGAAAGCGATCATTGGCATTCACAATACGGTGCTGGGCCCTGCTTTGGGTGGTACACGTATGTGGTCGTATGCTTCTGAGGCGGAGGCGCTGGACGATGTATTGCGTCTTTCGAGAGGTATGACTTACAAGGCAGCTATCTCTGGCCTGAATCTGGGTGGCGGTAAAGCGGTGATCATCGGCGATGCCAAAAAAGATAAGAGTGAGGCACTGATCCGCCGCTACGGTCGTTTCGTTAAAAACCTGAACGGTGCTTATATTACCGCCGAGGACGTGGGAACGACCACCAAGGACATGGAGTACATCAAGATGGAAACAGACCACGTAGCGGGTTTGCCTGAAGCGATGGGCGGAAGCGGTGACCCGTCTCCGGTAACGGCTTACGGCACCTACATGGGTATGAAAGCGGCTGCCAAGCGCGCATTCGGCACAGATTCGCTCGAGGGCAAGAAAATATCTGTACAAGGTGTGGGCCACGTAGGGGGCTACCTGGTAGAGCTGCTTGCAAAAGAGAAAGCGCAGATCTTCATCACCGATATTTACGAAGACCGCCTGCGCGAGATCTCGTCTAAATACAATGCCAAAGTGATCGGTATGGATGAGGTCTACGACCTGGACGTAGACATCTATTCGCCATGTGCACTGGGTGGAACGATCAACGACGATACCATCAACCGCCTCAAGTGCAAAGTGGTGGCAGGTTCTGCCAACAACCAGCTGCGCGAGGAATCCGTGCACGGACCGGCACTGATCCAAAAGGGCATCCTGTATGCACCGGACTTCCTCATCAATGCCGGCGGTCTGATCAACGTATACTCTGAGCTGCAGGGCTACAACCGCGAGAGTGCGTATGCACAGACGGAGCGTATCTATGGCTATACCCTGGATATTTTCGATCTGGCTGAGAAAGAAGGCATCCATACGCAGCTGGCCGCGACCAAATTGGCTGAGAAGCGTATTCAGAGCATAGGCAAAGTAAAATCAACTTTCTAACGTTCGTATGCTGATATTACAGGTAACCAAAAGTGCTGCACTAACCTGTGGCACTTTTGGTTTACACCCGTTCTACTACAACTAGCAGGTATACGCAATCTGCGCTGCCTGTTGCGTATACACCAATGCAGCCGATTAAAGCTGCTCCCGATGCCCCGGCATCAAAACCAGTGAAATATATATTAACCAATACGTTCTTTAAAATACAATTATGCTCAACCGCAGAACACTACGAATCAAGGCAATGCAAGCGATTTATGCCTACATGCAGGCCGAAAATTCAGATTATCTGCTGGCACTCGACCAGATAGGAGAGGACTTTGCTCCCGACCTGAACTCCATGGAAGTGCAGGACAGAAAGCTGCTGGAAGGAAGAAAGCAGATCGCGCAACTGCTGTTCAAGGAGTGGTACGAAACCGACCAGTTCGAGACAGAGGAGTCCGACAAAGAAATTATCAATGCGGTTAACAGAGCCATTGTATTCTATCAAAACACCCTCAAGAAAGACTACAAGCACTACAGTACCCAGATGATCAATGCGGTGGAGCGGATTTACGACCACTACCTGGGCACCCTGCAGATACTGGAAGTCCTCAAAGGCTTGGTAGAGGACGAAGAAGAGAAAAAAGAAAAGCGGTTCACCGAGGCAAAAGGCCCTGATGTAAAGCGTTTTCTTAACAACCGCGTGGTAGAGCGCATCCTCAGCAACAAATCGTATCAGCAGCACATCATCCGCCGCAACATCAGCTGGGGCTCCGATATCAGCGAGATCCGCCTCGTTTACAGGACCATTCTCAAGCAGGACGAAACCTTCCTGAACTACCTGGCCCTGCCCGAGCCAAGCCTTTCAGACGACCTGGAAGTGGTGAAACATATTTACAAAAACATTATTTTTAAAGAAAAAAACTTACAATCTTTGTTTGAAGAGCAGGATTTGAACTGGGTGGAGAACAAAACCATCGTGAAAAGCCTGGTCAACAAGACCATCAAAGTATTTGGTGAGGAGACAGAAGAGGAACCGGTATTGCTGGATCTTTCTGCCAACTGGGAAGACGACAAAGCGTTCTTCGAGGAGCTGTATCACCAGACCATTCAGGAAGATGACAAGTACGAGGCACTGATTGCTGCCAGCGTAAAGAACTGGGATGTGGAGCGCGTAGCCCTGCTTGATAAGATCATCCTGAAAATGGCGCTTTGCGAAATGCACATTTTCAGAAGCATACCCGTCAAAGTGACCATCAACGAGTACATTGAGATATCGAAGTTATACAGCACCCCCAAAAGCAAGCAGTTTGTCAATGGTGTGCTGGACAAAATGGCTCAGGAACTTAGCACCAAAGGTGACATCCGTAAGTCCGGCCGTGGATTGATAGACAACAAATAAGCCATGTGTCCGGGTGGCCGGTTTATACTAAAATATCGTAAAAGGTAAAAATTACGTACCCGACATATTAGAATATAGATAGAAACCTATGGGTAAGAAGATAAGCAACACTCTCGTCTTTGTATCAGGCGCTGCCGTTGGAGCCGCAGCTGGCATTTTGTTTGCTCCGGAGAAGGGCAGGGAAACACGCAGTTGGTTAAGCTACCGGCTGGAGAAGTACCGTGACACCCTCTCTGATCTGCTGGAACAATTGGTAGAAGACCGCAACCTGGTCACATCAAGCGCCAAATCGGAAGGTCAGCGGGTTATACAGGATGCAAAAGAAAAAGCGGAAAGGCTTTTGGGCGATGTAGATTCACTCATCAACGAGATTAATAGCAGGAAAGAATTATAACACATGAGAAATATCACGCTGATTCCCGGTGACGGGATAGGTCCTGAGATAACGGAAGCTGTTAAATCTATTTTTAGTGCAGCGAACGTGCCCATCAACTGGGAAGAAGAAAACGCAGGGCAGACTACATTTGACGCGATCGGGGAGCTGATACCTGCTACACTCATCGCCTCACTTGAAAAAAACAAAGTAGCCCTCAAAGGTCCGATCACTACACCGGTAGGTAAAGGCTTCAAAAGTGTCAATGTGCAGCTCCGACAGATGTTCGACCTGTACTCCAACGTAAGACCGGCCAAGACCACGCCCGGCGTCACTACCCGCTTCGAAAATGTAAACCTGGTGCTGTTCCGTGAGAACACAGAAGGCCTGTATTCCGGCCTGGAGATGTTTGACGAGCGCCTGCAGATATCGGACTCTGTGGCCCGCATCACGCGCGTAGGCTGCCAGAAAATAATCCGCGCTTCTTTCGAGTATGCCCGCAAGCATGGCTGCAAAAAAGTGACGGCAGTTCATAAGGCCAACATTCTCAAAAGTGCCGGAGCACTTTTCCTGGATGAGTTCAGCAAAATTTCGAAAGACTATCCTGAAATTCAGGCCGACGACAAGATCATCGACAACATGTGCATGCAGCTGGTTGTGAAGCCGGAGCAGTTCGATGTGCTGGTAACGACCAACCTGTTTGGCGACATCCTCTCTGACCTGTGCGCGGGTCTGGTAGGCGGACTTGGCGTCGTGTCGGGTGCCAACATCGGAAGCGATATGGCGATCTTTGAAGCCGTACACGGTTCGGCTCCTGACATCGCCGGTCAAGGCAAAGCCAACCCTACCGCATTGCTGCGTTCTGCCATCATGATGTTGCACCACATCGACCTAAAGAACGAAGCCCACCGCATTGAGGCAGCCCTGGAAGCGACACTGGCCAATAAGGAAGAGTGTACAGGCGACCTGGGTGGCCGTGCCAGCACCATGGAATTTGCCCAGCACATCATTTCGAAACTATAATTTAGACTTAAGCTGTTAAACTAATATGAAAAAGAACCTTTTATTAGCCTTTGCGCTGGGAACTGCTATGATGGTAACCAGCTGTGAACAGAAAAGCTCCGTGGAAAACACCACCGCCAGCGAGAGCCCTGTGGCTGAGCAGCCACAGCAGATAGACAACCCGAATGTAGTGCCTGCCGGTCAGGCGGCCGCCACCACCGGCAATGCCGCGGTGATGTCGTTCAAGGAATCGGAGTATGATTTCGGAACCATCAAGCAGGGTGAGGTGGTAGAGCATACCTTCACCTTTACCAACACCGGCACCACACCCCTGGTGATTGAGAGCGCCTCTGCATCCTGTGGCTGTACAGCTCCTGACTGGACCAAGGACCCGGTAGCTCCTGGCCAGCAAGGCGAAGTGAAAGTACAATTTAACAGTACCGGTAAGTTTGGCCAGCAGTCCCCTACAGTGACGATTCGCGCCAATACTGAACCAAACATTATCAGAATCGCCATGAAAGGCAATGTAGAAGGTGCCAACATACCTACTGCAGGTGCTGATGGCCCGGTAAAACTTAACTAGTAATCCTCTGTAAAAAGAGCTCAACCTACTTTATGCAAACGATATTCCTACAAGCTACACCAGACGGAGGCATGCTGCCACAGTTGCTCATGTTTGGTGCTATTATCCTTGTTTTCTATTTCTTTATGATTCGTCCGCAGCAGAAAAAAGCGCGTGACCAGAAAAAATTTCGTGAGGAACTGACAAAAGGCATGCAAGTTGTTACAATAGGTGGCCTGCATGGCCGTTTAACAGCAGTAAACGAGGATACCGTGGAGATAGAAGTAGACAAAGGCATCCGCCTGACATTTGACAAGTCTGCTATCTCGTTGGAAGCTACCGCGAAAGTGCAATAAGGATAAGACACCTTGTCGTTTGAGAAAGCCCGAAATATTGTTTTATGGTTTGTAAGGCCATTTAAGCCACAAACAAAGCACTACTGGAGAATAGTACTGCTTTGTTTTGTGGCGGCTTCTACTTTCTGGCTGCTGAACGCGCTCAACAAAAGCTACTCCACACAAACCACCTATCCCATCCGGTTTGTGTACAACGACCAGCGCCTGGTCCCCATCAAAGCCCTTCCGGAAGAAGTACTCGTGAATGTGACAGGCAAAGGCTGGAAACTGCTGCGCAAGTCGCTCAAAGTGGAAGTGCAGCCGGCGGAGATCTACATCCGCACCCTGCCCCGCAACAACTACCTGCTGGGTTCTGCCTTGCGTCCGTCTCTGGTAAACGCCATGGATGGCCTGCAACTGAACTTCGTGGTGACCGACACACTCTTCTTTAACTTTAACGCGCAGGTGACAAAGCGTATTCCGCTGCAACTGGATCCAAAGCAAAAGTTAACCGACGACCGGCATGCCCTGCTGAGGCCGGTTAGCATCACCCCCGACACCATCATCTTCAGGGGCCCTTCCTCTATGGTAGACAGTCTGCCGGATCCTTTTCTGCTGCGCCTGCCTATCGCCAACTTAACGGAGCCAACTAAACTAAGTGTTCCTATTGCCTACGATAACAGCTCGCTGATCAAAGCCAATATCAGTGAGGCGACGGTGGCGGTAAAGGTAAGACCTCTGCAGCAGCGCGAAATGCTTGTCTCACCGGAGCTGGTCAATGTGCCTTTAAAAGCCGAGGTCACCCTGCGGCCACAGGTGGTGCTCATACGCTACCAGACCCTGGAAGATTCCGGTGCCATCATAAATCCAAATGCTTTCCGAACGGTGATAGACTTCTCCAAGTATAACCGGCAGGACTCCACCGTGGCGCCGGAACTGGTGCAAAAGCCAGCGGGAGCACGCAACATTTCCCTTTGGCCGGAGCGCATGAAGGCTATTTTAGAAAAGTAGGCTTATGCTGAAAATAGGTATAACCGGTGGCATAGGGGTAGGCAAAACGATCGTGTGCCGTATGTTCCAGGTACTGGGTATACCTGTCTACGATGCCGATACGCGTGCCAAATGGGTCATGCAGTACGACCCCCAGCTCAAGGAGGAACTCCAGGAGGCCTTTGGCACAGCAGCCTATACGCCGGAAGGCCAGCTCAACCGCACCTACCTTTCCTCGGTCGTGTTTAATAATCCCGAGCGCCTGGCGCTACTCAATGCCCTGGTGCATCCGCATGTAGGCACTGACTTTGAGAAATGGGCCGCTGCGCATGCTGCGGCACCTTATGTGATCAAAGAAGCGGCTCTGATGTTCGAGTCGGAGTCGTGGAGGCAGATGGACGAGATCATCGCCGTGTTTGCTCCCCTGGACGTGCGGATGAAACGGTTGCTGCAGCGGGATCAGCATCGCACCGAAGCGGATATCAGAGCCATTATCAGCAAGCAGCTGAAAGAAGAAGAGAAGATGGCCCGTGCCCACCACATTGTCTACAACGACGACAAACAGCTGATCATTCCGCAGGTGCTGGCCCTGCACGAGCAATTTAAGAGCAGATAAAACATCCTGCCTGCTTTCATTCCCCCATACCCTGTGCTATCATACCTGATGCTATACCTTGGCGATAACTAACAGGTATAGCCGGAGCATCTGTTTCGTTTATATGGACCAACCTGAGAGGATATCCTGGAAAATATACCAGTATAGAAAGGGTAACGTTTAACTGGAAAGGTCCTGTGGGGAATGCGCAAAATCCGGAGGCTGCAACACCTGTTGCCCAAAAAGTATGGACATAAAAAAAGGACAACTTTCGTTGTCCTTTTGTGGGGCGTACTGGATTCGAACCAGTGACCCCCTGCTTGTAAGGCAGGTGCTCTGAACCAGCTGAGCTAACACCCCGTTTTATCGTTTCGTTGACCTGTTGTCCCCGTTTGATGATGCAAATATGGGGTGTTTTTTTTTAACCGCAAAACATTTGAAAAAAAATTGTCAAAATTTTTTTTCACGCCCCAACACCTATTGTGCGCCCGTATTTACTGCAGTACCTTTAGCTTTTGTAAGATGCTTAAAATCTGAACTTTCCCTTGAAGCAAAAACGGTTTGTGAAAAAAGTGCTATTTTATCTCACGCTGGGAGTGATGGTGCTAACGTGCATTTCAGTTGGCCTGGTGTATGCTTATCAGGATAAGATCGTGGGACTCTTTGTGACAGAGGCAAATAAGCACATCAAGACGAAAGTAGAAGTAGACAAGATTTCGCTCTCGCTTTTCGATAAGTTTCCGCAGGTAGCGGTGGCACTGGACCATGTGAACGTGATAGAAGGTGTGGCCGGTAGTAAAGAGTCGCTGGCCAAAGCGGAGAAGCTCTACTTCACCTTCAGCCTTTTCGACATCCTGATGGGCCGGTATAACGTGAGGCAGCTGTACATGGAAGATGGCTCTCTGCATGTGAAAATGCTGAAGAACGGGAAGCCCAACTACCACATCTTCGCCACCGATACAACCGCTGCTTCCGAAGACTTCTCCTTTAACCTCGAAAAGATCAACCTGGCCCGGGTAGCCCTGCGCTATACCGACGAGCAACTGAACCAGGATATTCAAGCCGATGCCCAGCACCTGGTGGCTGCCATGACCATCTCTACCGAAACGATAGCCCTGGAAGCCGAAGGAAAAGCAACCGTCCGCACGATCAGCATCAGCAGTGGCGAGTACTTCAAGAACAAAGCGATCGATCTGAGCACGGCACTGACCATAAGCCGGATGGCACAAACCATAGCGCTGCAACCGTCGGTGGTGAAGGTAGAAGGTGCTGCCTATGAAGTAGGGGGTGGGATTGCTTACGCCGGACCGACAGAGCTGGACCTGAAGCTGGAGGGCAAAAACACCGACATCCAATCGCTGTTGTCCCTGCTGCCGCAGCATATCACCCAGGAATACAGCAAATACCGCAGCGAAGGAGACGTATACTTCAGCGGAACTATAAAAGGCAAGGCATCGTCCAGACATAACCCGCAGGTAGCCTTTCGCTTTGGCAGCCGCAATGCGTCTTTTTATCATCCGGATGTGAAGCAGCGGGTAGAGAAGCTCAACCTGGAAGGAAGCTTTACCAATGGCGCCAGCCGCAATAGCAGTACCTCTGTGCTGGAGCTGAAGAACCTGCGGGGCGTTCTCAACAAGCGGGCCTTTTCGGGCAATGTGCTCTATCGTAATTTCGACAACCCCTACCTGGCCTTTGATGCCAAAGGTATGCTGGACGTAGGCTACGTGCTGGGCCTGCTGAAGCTGGAACAGGTGCCGAGCGGCAGCGGACTGGCCGATGTCCGCATCGCATTTTCAGGCAACCTGAAGGAGTTTAAAGCAAAGCCCGGCAACAGCACCCTGAGCACCACAGGCGACATTACGCTGCATAATGTGTCGCTGGGACTGCAGGAGTTTCCGCTGCCACTCAGGGGGCTGTATGGCAATTTTATTTTTAAGAAGAATGATGTGGCCGTGTCAGACTTCAAAGGCAAACTGGGCGACTCTGATTTTGTGCTGAATGGCATGTTCCGGAACGTGATGGCCTGGTTGCTGCTCGACAAACAGCGGCTGCTGGTAGAGGCAGATTTTAACAGCCGCTACCTGGACTTTGACCAATTGCTAAGCGAAGAGCAGAACACGCCCGCCGCTTCACGCAAGGGAGGGGATGATGCTGCTTATAAATTCAATGTGTCGCCCGACATTGCTTTTGACCTGAGTGCTTCTATTCATAAAATGAAATTCAGGCGCTTCCGGGGTGAGAACATCAAAGGGGAGGTAAAACTGCGCAACCAGGTGGTTTCCTCGCCTAACATATCCTTCAACGCCATAGGAGGCAACTTTGCCGTGCGCGGCGATCTGGATGCCCGCAACCGGGACCATATCAAAGTCAGTACAGCCACCAAACTCAGTAACATGAGTGTGGACAGTCTCTTTTATGTTTTTGAGAACTTTGGGCAGGTCTTCATCATGGACCGGCACCTGCGGGGCCGGCTGACGGCCAACATCATCTCGGAGGTATACTTTGACAGCCATCTCAACCCGAAGACCGACCTGCTGCAGGCCGAGATAGCCGCCACCGTGCGCGATGGGCAACTGATCAACTTTGCTCCCATGCAGAAGATGTCGGCTTTCGTGAAGCGCTCCGAGCTGGCCAATATGAAGTTTGCCGAGCTCAGCAACAACTTCTGGATACAGCAGCGCACGATCTATATTCCGGAGATGGATATCAAGTCCAACCTGTCGGCTATTTCCTCAGTTTCTGTTTCCGGTACCCATACCTTCGACCAGGATATGGATTACAAGATAAAACTGCCCCTGCTCAATAGCAGGCGACCCGATAAGGACGCTGTGTACGGGGTGGTGGCCGAAGACACGGATGCAGGCAGCAGCATGCTATTCCTGGCCGTGAAAGGAAAAGAAAGTGATTTCAAAATAACGTATGACAACGAGCGCGTGCGTGAAAAAATAAAGACTGACCTCAAGCAGGAGGGGATAGAGCTGCGGGAGTTGCTGCGGGGTAAAAAGCCGGCAAAGAAGGAGAAGAAAGTAGAACTACAGGAAGGCGAATACTTTGATTTTGATTAAGGGTGCGCCGGCTTCCTGTTTAGATTTTCTTACCAGGTTGCAAAGCAGGGCTGCTTAAAACGGAGTAAGTGTCAGTGTAGTATTGTAAATATCATATTTAAGTTACACTTGCTGTTATGATATATTCACCTGTTTATTCTATACTTTTATAAAAAAAGTACTGTTTTGCATACAACCATAGGCACGGTAGCCCGTTAAAAAATCAAAATTACAAAAAGGAAAACAGGGTAGAAAGTAAAGGAAAGTGAAGCAATAGCTGCCGGACTTCTTGATAAGGTTATATATGATTCCGTTTACGGAAGCAGGTAGCCGGAAGCAGATGCAGCTTAACGATATAAGGGTGAAAAAAAAGCCGGAGCTTCTCCGGCTTTTTTATTTCTGCTTACTGAAAGTTAGTGGAAGGGAAATGCTCCGGTTTGGGTTGCTTCCGGATTTGCTGCTCTTCCGGCTGATGAATATGAAGTGTCTGGGTCGGGAAGGCAAAGTCAGCGCCATGCTTCTCTACTATCTCCACTATTTTATAGGCAATCTCTTCCTTGACATTGATATACTCATTCCAATCCAGCGACTCCACAAAGTAGAGGACCATTATATCCTTGGAACTGGGGTTCAGGTCCTGAAAGCGAACACGCCCATCCAGGTTAGTTTGCGGATGGTTATCAATGTATAGCTGCAGCTCAGAGGCAATGGCTTTGATCTGCTCGGATGTAGTCGCATAGGTCAGTCTGACATCAAATTTGACACGCCGGAATGTACGCAGCGACAGGTTGTTGAGCGGCTTATCGATCATGCTCTTGTTGGGCACCGTTACGAAGGTTTTCTCGAGCGTGCGTATGCGGGTACTTCTGAAACCAATTTTCTCGATTACGCCGGTAATCCCGTCAACTTCCACCAGGTCGCCCACTACGAAGGGGTGATCCAGGAAAATGGTGAAGGAGGCCAGCAGGTTTTCCAGGCTTTCCTTGGCAGCAAAGGCAATCGCCAGGCCACCCACTCCCAGACCGGCCACCATACCTGCCACATTGACGCCAAACACCGAGCCCAGCACGATCAGAAAAGAGAAGATCGAAACCAGCACTTTGATAAAATCCTTGAAAAAAGGGATCAGCTGTTCGTTTAACTTGGAGGACGTCCTGGAGGCGGCTCTGCTCTGAAACACCAAGCCGATAAAATCAATGAACCGGAGGATAACCCAGGTAATGGCTACGATTACAAATATCTGGTAGGTACGCATCAGCACGACCTTCAGGATCGGGTCGCCCTTCTTGCCGATGGACGCCGGATCAACCGGATAGTCGAGTACGTTCACTGCAAAAAACAGGAATACCAGGAAAAGGACCACTTCCAGGGGCTGAAGCAGGAGGCGCTTCAGGTCAGCCTGGCTCTCTTCATCCGAAAACCTCCCAACCATCCTGGAGATCACCTTCGCAATCAGTCTGGAGAGAAGCGTCTTGAAGATATAGCCGAACAGCAGTATACCTGCAAACCAGAGGTAAGCGGAAACGGTATTGCCTAAAAACTCATGGGAAAGAAACTTGCTGATGTCCATGCAGGGCGTACTATAATAATTGGCTTAAGGCAATCTCAAAAGACGTTTTGGCAATCTCTGTTTTTGCCTGGCTCTTTTGGTTGGCCTTCTCAAGCGCTGTAAAAATGGTTCTGGATATATCTGAGAAGATGGCCTCGTCCGTAATTGCTACTTCGCTCTCCATCAGGTAGGCAAACACCCGGGCCATGCCGCAGTTGGCAATGAAATCAGGTATAACCGAAATGTTCCGGTCTGCAAACTCGCCGGTAGCCCCAAAAAATATCTCCGGATCCTGGAAGGGGACGTTGGCCCCGCAGGAAATAACTTCCAGGCCACAGCGGATCATTTGTTCCAGTTGCGGGCGTGTTACCAGCCTGGAGGCAGCGGCAGGTATAAAGATCTCTGCTTCCAGCGACCAGATGCGGCTGTTCACTTCCTCAAACGAGAGAAGGTTCCCGGCGTACAAGGTATTGCCCTGCCGGTCGTAAAACAGCTGGCCGATTTCTTCGAAGGTGAAACCCTCTTCATTGATCAACCCTCCCGCCCGGTCGATTATACCTACAATTCTGACTCCTCTGGATGCCAGGTAATAAGCAGCCGCGGCACCTACATTGCCCCAGCCCTGAATGATGGCCCGTTTGCCTTCGACGTTGCCACCCCAAATACTATAATAGTGCCGCACCGCTTCTGCCACGCCATACCCGGTGATCATATCGGCCACCGTATACTTGCGGGTGGCGGCGGGCGTATAGGCAGGATCCTCCAGCACTTTGATCACGCCCTGGCGCAGCTGGCCGATCTTATTGATCTTCTGAGGCTCGGTTGCGTTAAAATGGCCATTTACAACCCCTTCCTGCGGGTGCCACAGGCCGTAGTCCTCTGTGATGGGAATTACTTCATGAATCTCATCCACGTTCAGGTCGCCGCCGGTGCCGTAGTAGTTCTTGAGCAAAGGAATGACCGCTTTGTACCAGCGCTCCAGCACACCGCGTTTGCGCGGATCGGCAGGGTCGAAGTTGATACCCGATTTAGCTCCTCCGATGGCAGGACCGGAAACGGTAAATTTTACTTCCATGGTCTTGGCCAACGACTCCACTTCGCGCTTGTCGAGGCCTTTGCGCATGCGGGTGCCGCCACCGGCTGCACCGCCCCGCAACGAGTTGATCACGACCCAGCCTTCTGCTTCTGTCTCAGAGTCATTCCATTCAAACACTATTTCAGGACGCTTATTTTCAAATTTAGCGAGCAGCTCTTTCATGAATATCTTTTGCTAAGAGTTATGCAGCAAAGGTACGAAATTACCTGTGAGGATGCAGCCCTAGCTAGGATACTAGCCCAGGTATATAGCGCCTCCCACGTTGTCGTGGCGGGCACCCGTGACGCTGCGAAGGCAGTTGTGCTGCCCGCGCCAGCGCAGTACGCCCAGAAAAGCAAAGATCAGTGCCTCTTTAAAAGAAACAACTTCCGGCTCGGGCACTTCTACGCTATAGGCTTGCCCCAGCAGCTGCTCCAGCAGCTCTACCAGGTATAGGTTGAATGCGCCGCCTCCTGTCAGCAGCACCCGGTGCCGGCCCTGGTGCAGGGGCTGCAAGGCTTCCTTCAGCTGCATGGCGATGTGGTGGCAAACCGTATGGAGTTTGTCAACAGCAGAAGCGCTGTGGTTGTCAAGATCACGCAGGCTGTTTTCCAGGACCCACTCCTTCCCAAGCGATTTAGGAGCGGGATCTGTAAAATAAGCGGGGGCATTGAGCTGATCCAGTAGGTCCTGCTGCAGCGTGCCGCCACGGGCCAGCAACCCGTCCTTGTCGTAGTCCAGGCCCAGGCTGCCTGCCAGGTGGTTGAGCAGCATATTGCAGGCGCCTATATCAAAAGCCAGTCTTTGGCCGTTCTTCTGAAAAGAAACATTGGCTATACCTCCCAGGTTGATACAGAAATCGTAGTCGCCGAAAAGCAATTCATCGCCGATCGGAACAAGCGGTGCCCCCTGCCCTCCAAGTGCAATGTCCAGCGTGCGGAAGTCGCACACGACAGGCAGGCCGGCATGCGCAGCCAGGTAGGCGCCGTTGCCTATCTGCAGGGAGATATGTTTGTCGGGCTGGTGAAAGATGGTATGGCCGTGCGAGGCGATGAAATCGGGTTGCACGCCGGAGGTGGCTACAAAGCTCTGTACCTGCTCGCCCAAGTAGCGGCCGTAAGCATGATCGAGGGCAATTAATTGCTGACCGCTCCAGGTTTCAGATTCCCGGAGAGAGTCAATCCAAGTATCGTCATATACTAATGTAGTAGCATTAAGTATTTTATATATCCAATTTTCGTTTTTATACGTAAATCTACAAAATGCTAAATCCAGGCCGTCGAGAGAAGTGCCTGACATGAGGCCAATTACGTTATATGTGTCCATAAGCGAAAATTAGTAAAAATCATTTAAGGTAAATCAGCCAAATGTCGCTATTGCCGTATATATCTTAATATGAATTGAATTGTTTAAATGTATGTAGAAACTGTTAGGTATAATTATTAATTATGAAAAGTTTGTTATCTAGAATTGAATCTAAGAAAATAGATAAGGCGGCTGCCATGCTGAAGGTATTGGCTCATCCGAAGAGATTGGCTATAGTGGACTTGCTGGGCAAGGAGGAGAAAATGACGGTTACCGAGATATACAAATACCTGGACCTACCGCAAGCGATCGCTTCTCAACACCTTATTACGCTTAAAGACAAAGGCGTTTTGTCTTCTTTTAAGGTAGGAACAAAAATCTATTACTCTCTTTCAATTCCTAAACTGATTGATGTGATAGATTGTCTGGAGGAATGCTGCATCGATATCTAAACACAAGCCTACCGGGTGTTGCGAAACACCAAAGAGTACACCTATTGAAGAGCCAAAGGTTTCCGATACCTTCAAAATGAAGCTTGCGGGGACCTTTGGCTTTTTCATTCCCTAAAAATTATGGGCCGTTCACTCGAAAACCTGTAACAGGTTATACCCCCGGTTTTTGCCGCCCCGAGGCCAGGCAGCAAGCAAAGGCGGAAGGCTTAAAGTGTAATATGGCTGCTGTTCTTTGGCGTTGCCTTCCCTTTCTTAGGCTTCTTTCCTGCATTGGTCTTCTTCGCCACCGCGTGCTTGGTCTTCATTGCCTTCTCAATTTCTCTTTTCAGGATATCATGGCCTTCTACGGTAGTAGCGGCAGCAAGCGCTACGGCATCTCTACGCTTCAGCCTGGAAGCAGCTGCGACAACCTGTGGGTTCGAAGCCGCCACCCAATCCGCATCCGCATTGCTCGACTTGCTAGCAGCAGGCTGGCTAGACACCAACCTGAAGTTGGTCGCTGTCGGAGAAAGAGCCGCCTTAACCATCTTTTTGCTGCGCTTATCAGTTGATGTGTTCCCTGTTAAAGCGTGTGGTTGCGTGGTGCAGGAGCATAGAAGAACAAGCGTCACAAAGCTTAACAGGAAAGAAATTCTTTTCATCAGTTGATGGATTTAGATTTTAAAGTGTTTTAGCAGTAGGGTGTTTGTTTTCTTAGCTACACGTTTCTCAACTCAGGCCAC
>NZ_JSYF01000246.1:0-9582 GCF_054824225.1 Pontibacter sp. HJ8 | reverse complement strand
GGAGCCGACCTTTTTGGCTCCTACGTAGCCACGATCCTGGCTACCATGGTACTGGGTCGCGAAGTGATCTCACAGGATAATTTTGGTGGGCTAGCCCCGGTTATACTTCCTATGCTGATTGCCGGTCTGGGCATCATTTTCTCCCTGATCGGGATGCAGTTTGTGCGGATAAAGGAAGGCGGCAACGTGCAGGCAGCCCTGAACCTGGGCAACTGGGTTTCTGTCATACTCACAGCCGTGGGCGCTTACTTTGCCATCCACTGGCTGCTTCCCGAGAATCTTGCGCTTCGTAACTTTGAATTTACTTCGGACGGTGTGTTCTATGCCGTGATGGTCGGCCTGGTAGTAGGTGCGTTGATGAGTATCATCACGGAATATTATACGGCGATGGGCAAAAAGCCTGTTAATTCCATCGTGCAGCAGTCCTCTACAGGGCATGCGACCAATATCATTGCTGGTCTGGCGGTAGGTATGCAGTCTACGGTTATGCCCATTATTGTGCTGGCAGCTGGTATTGTGCTTTCTTATGCAGCAGCCGGCCTGTACGGGGTGGCCATTGCGGCGGCAGGTATGATGGCAACTACTGCCATGCAGCTGGCCATCGACGCTTTTGGCCCGATCGCCGATAACGCCGGAGGTATAGCCGAGATGAGCGAATTGCCAAAAGAAGTACGCGGCCGCACCGATATCCTGGATGCAGTTGGCAACACGACAGCAGCCACGGGCAAGGGCTTTGCGATTGCTTCTGCCGCCCTGACGTCGCTGGCGCTTTTTGCAGCCTTCGTAGGTATAGCCGGTATTTCCTCCATTGACCTTTATAAAGCGCCTGTGCTGGCAGGTTTGTTCATCGGGGCCATGATTCCGTTCATCTTCTCTGCCCTTTGTATTGCGGCAGTAGGCAGAGCGGCGATGGCCATGGTACACGAAGTACGCCGCCAGTTCCGCGAAATTCCGGGTATTATGGAAGGCACCGGACAGCCCGAGTATGAAAAGTGTGTGGCTATTTCTACCCAGGCAGCGCTTCGGGAGATGATGTTGCCGGGTGCCATTGCCCTGATCGTTCCTATCATTGTCGGCTTTGGCTTCCGGGGCGTGTTCCCGGATACTTCTTCTCCTGAGATCCTGGGCGGATTGCTGGCCGGTGTCACCGTGTCGGGCGTGTTGATGGCGATGTTCCAGTCCAACGCGGGCGGCGCCTGGGATAACGCCAAAAAGTCATTTGAAAAAGGCGTGGAAATAAACGGCAAGATGGAGTACAAAGGCTCCGATGCACACAAAGCGTCGGTTACCGGCGATACAGTAGGGGACCCATTCAAAGATACCTCCGGCCCGTCCATGAACATCCTGATCAAGCTGATGTCGATCGTTTCGCTGGTGATTGCGCCACACATTGCCCTGGAGCAGGAGCCGCCTTTGCCCGAAGCGCCAGTAGAGATCAACCTGGAGAAGAAGCAGCTAAACCCCGAAACAGCAGGTATAACCAGCCTGCCGGAGAACACGGTTGCCCTGCAGGGACTCTATGTGAAAAAATAAGTATAAGTTTGCTTTAGTTTGAATAAGCCCAGCCCTAGCGTTGGGCTTATTTTTTATTATCCTTACCTTTGTTTAATAACAACACTAATGCTTTATGGAGCCCCGTACCATTACGCTTCACGATTGTGATTTCAGTACTTACATGTACGAAGAAGAAATAATCGCACGTATTCATATCCTGGCTGAACAGATCGAGCAGGACTACGCTGGCAAAAACCCGCTTTTCCTGGCCGTACTCAATGGTTCATTCATGTTTACAGCTGACCTGATGAAGCGGGTCAACATTCCCTGCGAGATTTCTTTTATCCGGATGTCTTCTTATCAGAATATGCAGAGCACGGGCAGCGTGCGGGAGATCCTGGGCCTGACGGAAGAGATAGAGGGCCGTGACGTAGTCGTGATCGAAGATATTGTGGACACCGGCCATACCGTAAACACGCTGCTGCAGCAGCTGAAGGCTAAAAATCCTGCTTCTGTAGAGATCATCACCCTGCTCATGAAGCCCGAATGCCTGCAGCATCAGCTGGATGTCAAGTATGTGGCGAAATCGATACCCAATGACTTTGTCGTGGGCTATGGCCTGGACTACAATGGGTTGGGGCGTAACCTGCGCGATATCTACAAAATAGTTTCGTAGTACGGCAAATGGCCCGCTGCTGTGGTCTCCTTCCTGAAGAGGAGGAGCCGGCAAATCAAAAAAATAAAACAGTACATCGTTTTTATACTTAATTTTGCTTTTTATTTAAAATCAAAGATATGCTCAACATCGTTTTGTTTGGCCCTCCTGGTGCTGGTAAAGGTACACAAAGCCAAAAGCTGATTGACAAGTATAACCTTATTCACCTTTCTACG
Source organism: Pontibacter sp. HJ8 (assembly GCF_054824225.1). Classification (NCBI taxonomy): domain Bacteria; kingdom Pseudomonadati; phylum Bacteroidota; class Cytophagia; order Cytophagales; family Hymenobacteraceae; genus Pontibacter; species Pontibacter sp. HJ8. The sequence continues at coordinate 7,197 of NZ_JSYF01000246.1, read as the reverse complement.
GGTGACCTGCTTCGCTCAGAGATTACTGCCGGCACCGAACTGGGCCTGAAAGCCAAGTCGCTGATGGACAACGGGGTGCTGGTGCCGGATGAAGTGGTAATTGGCATGATCGAGAACCAGGTGAAAGAGCACCGGTATGCCGGAGGATTTATCTTTGACGGATTTCCGCGTACCGTGCCGCAGGCCCAGGGTCTGGACAAACTCCTGCTGGATCATGGCACAGAGATCTCCTGCATGCTGGCGCTGAAAGTGGACGACGAGGAACTTACCAAACGGCTGCTGCTGCGTGGACAGACCTCAGGCCGCCCCGACGATCAGAACGAAGAACTGATCCGGAAGCGAATTCAGGAGTACAACAACAAAACTGCCCCGGTGGCAGATTACTATGCCGGCCAGAATAAATTCTGTGCCGTGGATGGTATAGGGGAGATTGACGAGATCTTCAACCAGCTCTGTGAGCATATCGACGCTTTGAAAGTGAAGTAGGTTGAAGCGCACGCGGTTTAAGAAACGTACCATAACGACACCTTTATAAAAGGAAATCAACAGGCCGGCGCATTGCGACCTGCCTGCTTGTATCCTGCATTTTTTTATTCATTAGCATTACCAGTTTTGGCTCAATCCAACTTTATTGATTACGTAAAAATCTGTTCCCGCTCGGGACACGGAGGCGCTGGTTCAGCCCACTTGCACCGCGACAAAAGAACCGCCATGGGTGGTCCTGATGGAGGGGATGGGGGCAGAGGTGGCCATATTATCCTGCGGGGCAACTCGCAGCTATGGACCTTGCTGCACCTGCAATACCGCAAGCACGTAATCGCCGAAAACGGCCAGAATGGTGGACCAAGCCACTCGTCCGGTGCCCAGGGCAAAGACGACGTGCTGGAGGTACCCCTCGGAACGATTGCCCGCAACGCCGAGACCGGCGAGTTCATGTGCGAGATAACCGAGCACGGGCAGGAGATCATCCTGACGCCGGGTGGTCGCGGTGGACTGGGCAATGCGCACTTCAAATCACCCACCAACCAGACGCCGCGCTACGCGCAGCCAGGCGAGGAAGGTATAGAAGAGTGGGTTATCCTGGAGCTGAAACTACTGGCCGATGTAGGCCTGGTGGGCTTCCCGAATGCCGGCAAGTCCACGCTTTTATCCGTTGTTTCGGCGGCCAAACCCAAAATAGCGAATTATGCTTTCACGACGCTGGAGCCTAACTTAGGGGTGGTTGCTTACCGCGACTTCAGGTCTTTTGTGATGGCCGATATTCCGGGTATCATTGAAGGGGCTTCGGAAGGCAAAGGACTGGGGCTGCGCTTTTTACGGCACATCGAACGGAACTCCATGCTGCTGTTTATGGTTTCATGCGAGAGCCCCGATATTGCCGAAGAGTATAACGTACTGCTAAACGAGCTGGAAACTTTTAATCCGGAGCTGCTGGACAAGAAGCGCATTTTGGCCATCACCAAAACCGATATGATCGATGAGGAGCTGGAGGAAGAAATGCGCAAGACATTGCCCCAGGATGTTCCGGCTGTATTTATCTCCAGTATGGCACAGAAGAATATTCCCAAGCTGAAAGATATGATCTGGGAAGCGCTTAACAGCTAGTTTGCCAGCCAGATAATTGAACAGAGATCGGTAGAGGCTGCAAAGCTGTCTACCGATTTTTTTTAATGAGTGACTGAGTGAATTTTGAATGAGTGAGTGAAAGGGATTTCAGTAAAATCTACCCTTCGTAGCAACGGCTTAGCTTCCCTTTTGCCTATATCCTTGACAGGAGGACAACATTGAGAATAAAATTCACTCAATCACTCATTCATATATTCAAAATTATAAAATGCCAGAATGGCACGAATTGACTTTTGGCAAGACAATTGACAAGACAAGTTAGACCTATCAACCTAAAATTCTTAAGGCATTATGTCAGATAAAGATATTAAGAAAGAGCAGGAGAAAGCCGAAAAGCAAGAGAATACTGCCAATGTAGAGGAAACCAACGGGCAGGAACAAGCACAGCCAGAGACCGAAGACAACCAAGCCGAACCGGGCGAGGAAAATAAAACCGAAGCGGAGTTGGCCGAGATGAAAGACAAGTACATCCGCCTGATGGCAGAGTTTGAGAACTTCAGACGCAGAACTGCCCGCGAGCGCATCGAAATGTCTAAAACGGCAACGGAAGATCTGATGAGCGAACTCTTACCTGTTCTGGATGATATGGAACGCGCCCGCCAGTCGATGGAAGCAACCAAAGACGTAGACGCCATACTGCAGGGACTGGAACTGGTGTTTCATAAACTGAAGCATGTGACGCAGGTGAAAGGGCTGAAGCCAATCCAAATTCAAACCGGCGATACTTTCGATAGCGATCTGCACGAGGCTGTGACACAATCGCCGGCACCGTCAGAAGAGCTGAAGGGCAAAATCATCGACGTGATCGAGAAGGGCTATACCTTAAATGATAAGGTGATACGGTACGCGAAAGTTATTATAGGAGCTTAATCAATGGCTAAGAGAGACTATTACGAGGTGTTGGGGGTGGCAAGAGGAGCCAGCCAGGAAGAAATCAAAAAGGCTTATCGTAAGCTGGCCATTAAGCACCATCCGGATAAAAACCCGGACGACCACACGGCGGAAGATAAATTCAAGGAAGCAGCTGAGGCCTACGAAGTGCTGAGCGACCAGCAGAAACGGCAGCGGTACGACCAGTTCGGCCATCAGGGTATGAACGGCGGCTTCGGCGGCGGTGGCGGCATGAACATGGAGGACATCTTCTCCCAGTTCGGCGACATCTTCGGTGGCGGAGGCGGCGGTTTCGAAAGCTTCTTCGGAGGAGCCGGACGCCAGGGAGGCCGGCGCACGCGCAAAGGCAGTAACCTGCGCATCAAGCTCAAGCTCAACCTGGAGGAAATAGCCAACGGCGTAGAAAAGAAAATAAAAGTAAAACGCTATGTAGCGTGTAGCACCTGTGGCGGCAACGGGGCCAAAAACGGCACGGATATGCAGACGTGTGGTAGCTGCCAGGGCTCCGGCCAGGTGCGCAAAGTGGTCAATACGATGCTAGGACAGATGGTATCGACTGCCACATGCCCTACCTGTAACGGCGAAGGCCGTATCGTGACCAAAAATTGCGAAGTCTGCCACGGCAGCGGCAGAGAGCTGCAGGAAGAAGTCATCACCATCAACGTGCCTGCCGGGGTAATGGACGGTATGCAGCTGTCAATGAGCGGCAAAGGCAACGTGCCGGAGCGCGGCGGCGTACCTGGTGACCTGCTCATCCAGATAGAGGAAGAGGAGCACCCGAGCCTGAAGCGCGATGGCAACAACGTCATATTTGACCAGTACATCAGCTTTGTGGACGCTGCCCTGGGCGCCGATATCGAAGTGCCAACCATAGGCGGAAGAGTGAAGATCACGATCAAACCAGGTACACAAAGTGGAGAAATCTTCCGCTTGCGTGGCAAAGGCGTGAAAGATATAAACGGGTATGGCAAAGGCGACCAGCTGATCCACATCAACGTATGGACGCCGAAGTCGCTGAGCAGCGACGAACGTGCCATGCTGGAGCGACTGCGTGAATCAGACAACTTTGCACCACATCCGGGCAAGAACGAGAAAGGCTTCTTTGAGAAAGTAAAAGACTACTTTCAATAAGTAGCACCTCTGGAGCGTTTTATTACAGGAAAGCCTGCCTTTTTTATGCATGAAAAGGCAGGCTTTTTTTGTTGCCTTTATCCGGTCGCTGCCGTATTTGATCTTGCCTGCAGATTCGTTAGTCGATTATATATAGTCTTTTAACGATGTAATTTGTCACCCAACCCTAAAAAGGGTATTTTTGAATAAACCAAAAGGTTAACAGCATTGAGCATTCTTAAAATTGAAGGCGTAACCAAGCGATATGCCAACCACACCGCCCTGGATAACGTGAGCTTCGATATTCCGACCGGCTGTATATTTGGACTGCTGGGCCCGAACGGGGCCGGAAAGACCTCTCTGATCCGGATCATCACCCAGATCACAGGAGCCGACTCAGGGGAAATATATTTCAAGGGCGAGCGGCTGAAGCCAGCGCACATCAAAGACATGGGCTACCTGCCCGAGGAGCGCGGGTTGTACAAGAAAATGAAGGTGGGCGAGCAGCTGCTATACCTGGCGCAGCTCAAAGGGCTGAGCAAAGAAGAAGCGACCGCCCGTATAAAAGAATGGGTAGCCCGTTTTGAGATAAAAGAATGGATGGGCAAGCACATCGAAGACCTTTCGAAAGGGATGCAGCAAAAGGTGCAGTTCATGGCTACCGTGCTGCACGAGCCATCGCTGGTGATTCTGGATGAGCCTTTCTCCGGTTTCGACCCGATCAACGCCAACCTGATAAAAGACGAAATCCTGCGCCTGCGGGATAACGGGGCTTCCATCATTTTCTCCACACACCGCATGGAGTCGGTGGAAGAGCTCTGTGATAACATCGCGCTGATCAACCGTGCCCGCAAAGTGCTCGACGGGCCCGTGCGTGAGATCAAGGATACGTATAAAACAGATACCTACCAGGTGATCGGCAACGGCCACCTGATGATCACTTCCCCGGATTTTGAAGTGCTGGAGCAGCATGAGAACCATGGCGTGTTCCGGGCGGCGATCCGGTTACTGGACGGCGCAACGCCCAATGACCTGCTCCGCTACCTGATCCAGCGGGTGGAGGTGCACTCATTTGTGGAACTGGTGCCGAGTATCAATGACATTTTCATCCGAAAAGTAAAAGAAACACACGATGCATAAAATCTGGTTAATCATACAGCGGGAATACCTGACGCGCGTCCGCAAGAAGAGCTTCATCGTCATGACCTTCCTGACGCCGCTGCTGCTGGCTGCCTTCATGGTCATACCTGCCTGGCTTGCTACCATCTCCGATAGCTCGGACGTGGTGATGGTACTGGACGAGAGCGGCCTGTTTGCCGATAAGCTCGAAAGCAAAGAAGACCTCAAAATCATACCGATTGGCGGCACACTGGAGCAGGCGAAAGAGGTATACCAGGAAACAGACTACAGTGCACTGCTGCATATCCCCAAGATCGATCTGGAGAACCCGGAAGGTATAAAGGTATATTCTAAAAAGAACACCAGCCTGCAGGTCAAATTCAGGCTGGAAGGTATGCTGGAGAAAGAGATCGAGAACCAGCGCTTTGTCGCATCCGGCATCGACCGTGAAATGCTCAACAAGATGAAAGCGAAGGTCGAAGTGACCACCGTTAACCTGAGCGCCAGAGGCGAGCAGGACAGCAATGTATGGGTTACCTCCGGAGCTGGCATCATCGGGGCAGTTATTATCTACTTCTTTATTTTCCTGTATGGCGTGCAGATCATGCGGGGCGTGATCGAAGAGAAGACCAGTCGCATTGTGGAGGTGATGATCTCTTCGGTGAAGCCTTTCCAGCTGATGATGGGCAAAATCATCGGTATAGCCGGGGTTGGCCTGACACAGTTTTTGCTGTGGGTTATCCTGTCTACGATCGTAGTGGGAGGCGTGCAATCAGCTTTCGGCATCAAGGCAGCACCCACTCCCATCGAGCAGTTGCAGGCTGGCCGTGCCGCCGCCGCTGGCGAAGCGGAGGCTGAAGAATCGGACGAGGCTGCCGCCAACAACCAGACCCTGGCGGAAGTGAGCAGTGCCATTGGCAACCTCAATTTCCCGCTGCTGATCGGCTGCTTCCTGTTTTACTTCCTGGGCGGTTACCTGCTGTATGGTTCCCTGTTCGGAGCCATTGGCGCCGCCGTGGACAACGAAACGGATACGCAGCAGTTCATGTTCCCGATCACCATCCCGCTCATCATTTCCTTTATCATGTCCTATACCGTGGTGATCAAAAACCCGGACGGGCCGGTGGCGTTCTGGATGTCGATCATACCCTTCACTTCGCCGATCGTAATGATGGTGCGCGTGCCGTTTGGGGTGCCGGCCAGCGAGCTGCTGCTGTCCATGGCGCTGCTTATCCTGGGCTTCATCTTCACCACCTGGATCGCATCCCGAATCTATCGCGTGGGTATCCTGATGTATGGCAAGAAGATCAACTACAAGGAACTGTCCAAGTGGCTGTTTTACAGGGTATAGCCTGGCAGGTATAGGTATAGATTTAAGATAGCCGGTCTCTGCAGAGCCGGCTATTTTTTGTAACTTAATTCACGTATAGCCAAACTATGATGCGATATTCACTCCTAACACTTCTGTTGCTTATGCTCACAACAGGTATAGCCGCTGCTACAGACAAAGACAAACCCGCTTACCAGCTCTTCACCGCAAAAGGCAAAGCCATCAGGTATGGCAACATGCTGGAGGAGCTGGAGAAGGCAGATGTGGTACTGTTTGGGGAGCAGCACAACGACCCGATCGCGCACTGGCTGCAGCTGGAGGTGGCCAAAGACCTGCACAAGGTTCATCAGAAGAATTTTGCTATCGGAGCCGAAATGTTTGAAGCCGATGTGCAGCTGGTGCTGAACGAATACCTGGCAGGGCAGGCGCCTGAAAATAACTTTGAGCAGGAAGCCAGGCCATGGCCCAACTACAAAACAGATTACAAACCTGTGGTGCGCTTTGCAAAAGATGCCGGTATACCTCTGGTTGCGACCAATGTGCCCCGCCGCTATGCGGCTATGGTTTCGGGAGGCAGCCTGAAAGCGCTGGAAACTGTATCGGAAGATGGCAGGCGTTTCTTTGCCCCTTTGCCAGTGAAAGTAGACATGACGCTGCCGGGCTATAAGAATATGCTGGCCATGTTCGGCAACAGCACGCACGGAAATACCAAAAGCGAAAACATTGTGCAGGCCCAGGCGCTGAAAGATGCTACCATGGCGCACTTTATATTGCAGCAGGTCAACAGCGGCAAGAAAATGCTCCACCTCAACGGCGCGTATCACTCCGACAATTTCGAAGGGATTGGCTGGTACCTGAAGCAGGGAAATCCGCAGTTGAAAACTCTTACGATCACGACGGTGCTGCAGGAAGATCTGGAGAAGCTGACAGACGAGAACAGGCAAAAGGCCGACTTTATACTGGTTGTGCCGGCCAGTATGACGAGGACGTTTTAAGTTTGGGAGTTAGAGAGTTTGGGAGTTTAAGAATTATTGAATGGAATTCTTACTAGGCGATATCCTATTAGCTGGAATGGACTGGCTATACCTTTCAATCAGGTATAGGAAGAAAGAAGTCATTAC
>NZ_JSYF01000245.1:0-4800 GCF_054824225.1 Pontibacter sp. HJ8 | reverse complement strand
TGAGATCGAAGTAATTTAACAAACTGCAACAGTTATCTCTGCAAAAAGAAAGGAGCCTTCGTACGAGGGCTCCTTTCTTTTTGCAGAAAATTCAGGTATAGCCTGCCAGGCCAGCCGGAATTTTTTAAAGATTCTTAAGGGCGTTGAAGAGGTCGGTGCCGGCCTGCAGTTGTCCTTTGGCTGTGGCGTGCAACCGGTCCTGAGGGATGCGATCGTATCCGTTCGTTTCAATGACTTTGATGGTGCGGTTATCGGCAGCAGCACGTTGGGATTTGCCTGTGTTGACAATGCCTGCATACGGTACATTATTCATATCCGAAAAGATCTTAAATACGACGCGCTTCGTTCCGCTCAGGTAGTCTACCTGGTCTAACGAGTCAAACAGGGCCTGTTCATTTTGCCGGTAGGCTTCTGCCATACCTTTGTCCAGCGCATCGTTCTCGCCCTGCCACCAGGTAACAGACTTGAATACTGGTTCGGTGCCGGCAGAGGCGAGAGCTTTCCGGGCCCGCTCAATTGTTTGTTTGGCCTGCGGCACCAGCTCATCAGAGTCGGGATGCCAGTCTTTTATGGTAGAGTTGCCGGAATGATGCAATTGGGTGTTGCCAACGCCGGCAACGATGAAGTATACATTCTTCTTTTTGTGGTTCTGGAGCAGCTGTGCCGCTTTTACGACGGGTCCGAACTGTCCTTTTTCAGACTGCGTGTTTACGCCGGCGTGCAGGATCTCAAATTTTCCTTTGGAAGGATTGAAAATATAACACCCCTCCAGTGGTTTTTGCAGTTCTGCCGGCAGGTCAATGGTATTGGCCCGGCCGATGCTGTTGGACTGGCCCAGGATGACGTGAACATCCACTGTTTCGTCCAGTATGGGTTCCTGCTGCTCTTCATCGCTTTTAGCGCAGGATGATAATAGTGCTACCACGAGCAAAGTAAGAAGTAGGATTCCGTAAATTCTATTCAACATAAAGAAGCGGTTAGTATGCCAGAAGCAGTGTAGAGCAACAGGCAGAATACGATGGGAGAAGGGCTTAGGTTGAAGCTTTCGAAAGATGTTTCAAACCTGCCTTGCCGTACCTTAAACGGGAGTAGGCGGTAAAAGGGCTGAAAATTGTATGCTTTTCAACCAGGTATTTTTATCCACATGTTATCGTGTTGTGTACTTTTATGGTAAATTCACACGTTTAACATCCAAAATCGTAACAAACTCATTTATGCATCGCCTCCGATATATTTTGCTGATTGTACTGGCCGTAGCCACTATGGCTTCCTGTTCATCCTCCAAAAAGCGTAACAGTAACACAGGACGTGTCATTGTAGTCAAAGACGGAAAATCTGCCCGTACAGCGGGTACTAAAAAGGACAATGGTCTGCACAAAGGCTGGTACAAAAATCCGAATAACCCCCACCATCCCCGTACCACAAATCCGGGCCATACCAAGAGCAAAGGCTCAAAAGGCGGCACGGTTGTGATTGTCAATAACGCTGCACCTGCCAAAGGCGGTAAGGCAAAAGGACAGCCGGGAAAAGGAGGAAATGGCAAAGGAAAGCAGACCAAGGGCGGTAACGGCAAAGGCAAGAAAAAGTAGCCTGGCTCCTGCAACAACAGCAAAAGGCAAGTCCGGCGGGCTTGCCTTTTTTAATGGCTGATTTTTCCGGATTGGTCCCTGAAATAGCGGAGTTGGTATAGTTATTGGCGGAATAGGTATAATATAACCTTCGGAATAACGGGCAAAGGTATATTTTTATGAATGACTTCAGCCCGCCGTCAGCGCTGGTTTGAAGCAGGCGCCCCCTTTCCAAGCATGAAAACAATCCCAAACCTTAGTCCAGTTGATGAATAAGAAATTACTGACCCTGTCCCTGGCAGCTGTGCTGCTGGGTACATCCGTGGGGCATGTGGTACTGGCGCAGCAGCCTGTCACAACGGCTGCTGCAGAGCTGAACCAGCCCATTCCGCTGAACCCAAACGTACGTACCGGCAAGCTGGCAAACGGCCTGACCTACTACATTCAGAAAAACACAACCCCTGAGAAGCGCGCCGAGCTGCGCCTGGCCGTGAATGCAGGTTCTATCCTGGAAGATGAAAGCCAGCAGGGACTGGCGCACTTCACCGAGCACATGGCCTTCAACGGGACCAAAAACTTCAAAAAGAACGAGCTCATCAACTACCTGCAATCAGTAGGGGTGAAGTTCGGGGCGCACCTGAATGCGTACACCGGTTTCGATGAGACGGTTTACATCCTGCCTATACCTACCGACAAGGAAGAGATCGTAGACAAGAGCTTGCTGATCCTGGAAGACTGGGCCTTCAACGTGACGTTTGAAGGAGAAGAAATCGACAAGGAACGGGGTGTGATCGTGGAAGAGAAGCGTTCCCGCCAGGATGCCGGTATGCGTATGGCGTACCAGTACTTCCCGGTGCTTTTCAAAGATTCGCAGTATGCCAGGCGCCTGCCCATCGGTACGGATGAAGTCCTGAAGAACTTCAAACACGAAGAGCTACGCCGCTACTACAAAGACTGGTACCGCCCGGATTTAATGGCTGTGGTTGTTGTGGGGGACATCGATGTGGACGCCATGGAGAAGAAGATCAAAGCGAGCTTTGGCAAGTATAAGGCGGCTTCTAACCCGAAGGAGCGCAAGAGCTTTGCTATTCCGAACCACAAGGAAACGCTCGTTTCCATTGTACGGGATAAAGAAGCCACTTTCCCCAGCCTGCAACTCCACTACAAAAAAGACGCACAGAAGCTGAACACGCTGCAGGACATGCGCAACAAGCTGGCCCGCGACCTCTACAACGGTATGCTGAACCAGCGACTGAGCGAGCTGCAGCAACAAGCGGACGCCCCGTTCCTGTACGCCAGCACCGCTTACTCCAGCCTGCAGGGGCTGAGCTCCAAAGACGCCTATTCCTCTTACATGAGTGCCAGCGAAACAGGTGTGGTACGTGCGCTCCGGACAGTTGCGGAAGAGAATGAGCGTGTCAAGCGCCACGGTTTCACCGCATCCGAACTGAGCCGCTATAAAATACAGATGCTGTCCGCGTATGAGCGGGCGTATAACGAGCGCAGCAAGACCAACTCCGGGGTGTATGTGAACCAGTATGTGGCCAACTTCCTGGACAATTCGCCGGCTACCGGTATTGCGTTTCAGTATGAGTTCCTGAAGCAGCACCTGGAAGGTGTTTCGCTGACAGAGGTGAACCAACTGGCCGGTCAGTGGATCACGGAGGAGAACCGCGTGGTCGTGATCACGGCCCCGGCCAAAGAATCGGTGAAGCTGCCGACGGAGGCCGAAGTACTGAGCATCCTGAAAGAGGCATCGCTGGCAGAGCTGCAGCCGTACGAAGACAAAGTAACGGCATCCGCCCTGATGGACGAAACACCCAAAGCCGGTACCATCACGAAAGAGAGCAAGCATGAGAAGCTGGGCGTGACAGAACTGACGCTTTCGAATGGGGCGCGTGTCGTGCTGAAGCCAACCGACTTCAAAGACGATGAGATCCTGCTGTCGGCCTACAGCCATGGCGGACATTCGCTCTACCCCGACGCAGACTACCACACGGCCTCTTTCACGTCGGAGATCATGGGGCGCAGCGGTGTGAAAGACCTGTCAGCTGTGGACCTGCGAAAGGTGCTGGCCGGTAAGAACGCCAGCGTGAATGCCTACATCAGCGAACTACGGGAAGGTTTATCCGGTGCAGCTACGCCGAAGGACCTGGAGACCATGCTGCAACTGGTATACCTTAAGTTTACAGCGCCGCGCAAGAGCGAGCAGGATTTTCAGGCCTTCCTGACCCAGTACAACGGCATTCTGCCGAACCTGCTGGCCAGTCCGCAGAACTACTTTGCCGACCAGGTAGCGCGCATCCAGTCCCAGGACCACCTGCGAGGGGGCAGCATCCCGACAGTAGAACACCTGCAGCAGATAAAGCTGGACAGAGCGTATGCCATCTACCAGAACCGCTTTGCGGATGCCAGCGATTTTACTTTTGTGCTGGTAGGCAACTTCGACGTGGAGAAGATGAAGCCCTTGCTGCAAACATACCTGGGTAGCCTGCCTGCCACCAACCGCAGAGAAAACTTCAAGGATGTGGAGGTGCGTGCCCCAAAAGGAGTCGTGACCAAAGAACTGGTGAAAGGAAGCGAGCAGAAGAGCAACGTGATGATCAGCTTCCGCGACCAGGCCAGGTACAGCAAAGAGAGCAGCTACCACCTGGCGGCGCTGTCTGAAGTGATGAAGATCCGGTTGACCGAGAAGTTGCGCGAGGAAATTGGAGGGGTATACGGAACAGGCGTAACTGCCGGTGCCAGCCGCTATCCAAGAGAAACCTATGCCTTCAACATCAGCTTTACCTGTGCCCCGGAGAATGTGGATAAACTTGTAAGTGCCACCTTTGAGGAAATCAAAAAACTGCAGAAGAGCGGTGCCCTCGAAGCAGACCTGAGCAAAGTGAAGGAAGCGGACAGACGTTCCATCGAAACCAATATGCGTGAAAACAGAGCGTGGCTGAGCGCTTTGGAAAGTGCTTACTACTACGGTGAGCAGCCAACTGCCCTAAACGAGAAACTGGCGATGGTTGAAAAGCTTACCTCCAAAGACATCGGCAAGGCGGCCAAAAACTACCTGAAGCTGAACAACTACATTAAAGTAGTGATGAACCCGGAGCCAGCTCAGTAACAAGAAGCGAAGACAAATAATTTGGTGCTACAGGCAGTATGACTCAGGTCAGCTGTCTGTAGCACCTTTTTTTATGGGTTTCAATAAAAATTGAATAATTCTATAAACTTTTATCAG
>NZ_JSYF01000244.1:0-13515 GCF_054824225.1 Pontibacter sp. HJ8 | reverse complement strand
TTGAATGAGCGAATGAGTGATTGAGTGAATTTTGAATGAGTGACTGTATAATGGAAGAATCTAAACAGGTTGATAAAGAGCAGTTCGTAGAGCGGTTTCGGCAGCGGACCAAACAACTTGCACTGGAAGTCATACGATTTTCAAAGGATTTGCCTAAAACAGAGGAAGCAACCATTATGAAGCGGCAACTTCTTCGCTCAGCAACATCCGTAGCTGCCAATTACAGGGCAGCCTGCAGGGCAAGATCGTCAGCAGAGTTTTACTCCAAGATCAGTATTGTGATTGAAGAGGCTGATGAAACGTTATTCTGGTTAGAACTGCTTTCTGAATCCGGTTCTACTACAATAGCTAAAGTTGCCGAACTAAAGAAAGAGACAACAGAAATTCTATCAGTGATGGCGAAAGCCAGGAGTAATACGACCAAAAAATAAAACTCACTCATTCACTCAATCACTCATTCAAAATTATGCTTATTCGTATCGTCCGGATGACATTTCAACCGGAGAAGACAGGTGACTTCCTGGAGATATTTCGTGCTTCCAAAGACAAGATCCGGGCTTTTGAGGGCTGCCAGCATGTGGAGCTGCTCCAGGACCTGAACCACCCCAACATCTACAGCACCTACAGCCTTTGGGACTCTGAAGAACACCTCAACAACTACCGCGACTCAGAACTGTTCGGGCAGGTATGGAAGGCCACCAAAGCGCTGTTTTCCGATAAACCGCAGGCCTGGTCAAATAAATCAGTGAACATGTGAACAGCTATCAGTTAGCAGTAAACAGTAAACAATTATCGATCGACAATCATAATTCCTGTACTTTTGCCACGTATACCTGATAACTGTTTATTGCTAACTGTTAACCGTAAAAAATGAATTACTTCAAGTTTTATCATATACCTGAGAGTTTTTTGCCTGATGAGAAAGCCATCAAGGCGCGTTATTACGAGCTGAGCCGCGAGTACCACCCGGATTTTTACGCCAACGAAAACCCGGAAAAACAGCAAGAAATTCTGCAGCTTTCCACGCAAAATACCAATGCCTACCGCACCCTCAGCGACCCGGACCTGCGCATGCAATACATCCTCAGGGAGCATGGTGTGCTGGAGGAAGGCAAGAACGAGATGCCGGGCGACTTCCTGATGGAAATGATGGAGATCAACGAGGAGCTGATGGAGCTGGAGTTCGACTTTGACGCAGCCAAGCTGCACGAGATAGGGGAGAAGAGCACAGGGATTATGGCGCAGCTCGATAACGATGTGTTGCCCGTGCTGCAGCGCTACCCTGAGCTTCACGGAGTTACCAAAGAAGAGGCCCTGGAGCAAGTGAAAACCTACTATTTGAAGAAAAAATATTTGTTGCGTATTCAGGAAACTTTATCTAAGTTTGCAACCCGTTCCTGATAGCAGATCAGGGATAGAAGTTCGACTCAGGCCCAGGGTGCTATACCTGAAACCGGAAAGAACAAAATGCCTTGGTGGCGGAATTGGTAGACGCGTTGGTCTCAAACACCAATGAGGTTACACTCGTGCCGGTTCGACTCCGGCCCAAGGTACAAAAGCCCTGCAGATGAAAATCTGCAGGGCTTTTTTGTTTATAAACTGTGTAAGGGTCGCACAACCCTCTGGCAACCTTTCCACCAAAAAGCCATTTACAAAGCTGCGTCAATTACACAAACATTTGCGTCCGCTTTCAATTAATAACCTCTGAAACGTACTTAACGGTTGCTTTTGAGGCCGGTTGCAGCATGTTTTTCAGCACAGTGCTGTTGTCATTCTTTCGCCTTGTCCCCTACAGGTTCATGCTATAAGGTAACCTGAAAAACACATAGTGGGTAATGCGCTAACTACTCTGTCTTAAGCCATGCACCCAGATCCTTTAACACCTCCCCATTGATCTGGTGCGCCATGTCATATTCGTGATAGGTTAAAGGCACTTCCAGATTCTGAAGCAATGTCTTTGCTTGCCGGGCGTAGTGAACAGGCAATGTTCCATCCTGCACCCCGTGCGCGATGAATACCCTCAACCCGGGCAGGTCATCATTTTTGGTCACAGAAGACTGAATGTCTTCAAGCACTCTACCACTAAAGGCGATGATTCCGTTCACGTCCTTCGGGTGGGTCAGTCCTATGCTGTAACTCATAATGGCCCCCTGGCTAAATCCGCCCAGGTATACTTCATCAAGCTTATACTTTTGTTTTAGCTGCGCTAAAAACTCCCTGATGATCTTTCTGCTGGATAATTCCTGTTGTGCATCGATGACAGGCCTGCCTGTCGAAAAATCCACATTGTACCAGGCATACCTTCCCGGGCCTAAAGTAAACTGACCTCGGGCTGAAATAATGTAGTACTCCGCAGGCAAGTGGTCTGCAAGGCTGAAAAGATCCTGCTCGTTGCTGCCAACGCCGTGCAACAGGACAATGGCCTTGTTCTTTGAAGATTTTATTTTTGGCTCCCGAACAAGATACTGCAAGGTAAAGTCGTCGGATGTTATTTCGTTTGCTGCCATAGATGTATGTTTCATATGCGTGTTGTCAGTTAAGCAAGAGTTAGTTAAAAAGAGGAGAAGCAACCACCGTAGCATTGTTATCCGATTTTCACGGAGGTCATGGTCAGAGAACCGCCTACCACTTTGTCGTTGAAGAAGGAGACATCATCTTTACTTCCCTTCAATCCCAGGGTGTATAGCAGTGGCCAGTAATGTTCCGGAGTAGGTATAGCCAGCATGGCTTCCTTGCCGAGTTTCTCATACTGTATCAGTTTATCGTGGCTGCCGTTTTGGATCAGGTCTTTGAAGGTAGCGTTTATCTGCACAGCCCAGTCAAAGCCATACTCGTCATCATTTAGCCTGTCCCAGGCGACCATGCGCAGGTTGTGCACCATGTTGCCGCTGCCCATAATAAGCACGCCTTTTTTGCGCAGGCTTGCCAGCTCTTTTGACAGCTCATAATGATACTGAGGCCCTTTGGTATAATCAATGCTTAGCTGCAGCACCGGTATATTGGCCTCGGGGTACATGTGCCGGATAATCGTCCAGGCACCGTGGTCAAGCCCCCAGTCATGGTCCATTTCCACGGCTGTGGATTTGATGATGGAAGCTGTTTCTTTGGCCAGTTCCGGACTGCCCGGTGCCTTATACTGCACATCGAACAACTCCTGCGGAAATCCTCCGAAATCGTGAATGGTCTTCGGGAAATCCATAGCCGTAATGCGGGTGCCTTTGCTTAGCCAATGCGCTGAAACCACCAGCACCGCTTTTGGTGTCGGGATCTCCTTTGCCAGCTTTTTCCAGTACTGGCTGAACTCGTTATCCAAAATACCATTCATAGGTGAGCCATGGCCTATGAACAAGACCGGCATTACTTGCTCCTGCTCATCCAGGCTGTCTGTGAATTTATTGAAAGCGGATAATGTCGTCATACCTGCTACTCCTGTTAAAAGTGTTTTAATAAAGTGTTTTCGTTGCATGGCAGCTTGAGTAATTTAAAGGTGCTCCCAGGAGTTTTCATCCCGAGAGCACTCATTTAAGGTTGGCTTACTGTACCGAAAGCGTTCTGGTGTAAGAGGGTTTAAGTACCGTTTGCTGAAGAAGATAATCCAGCGAGTACCTGCCGCTACCAGTCAGTAGTAACACGGTATAAGGCATCAGGTATAGGAGCCCCAGTTCCTGCTTGGCAAAGGGGTCTGCTCCATGTATCATAAACACCGCTACCAGCATGGTGATGATCAACGGAATGGCTGCCAGCCTGGTGCCCAGCCCTACCAGAATCAGCAGGGAGCAAAGCACTTCGGAGAATACTGCCAGGGCAAGCGACGTTGCTGCGCTAAGACCCAGGACGGCCGGAAACTGAACCGGGCCACCCGAGAGAAGCATTTCCAGCTTTGGCCAGCCGTGCACAAGCATCAGGGCTGCTACGCCTACCCGGGTGATCAGAAGCGCCACGTCAATGCTGTTGGCGCTCTGGGACACGTTTAATAGCTTTTTCATGGCTGATTCCTGGTTATATATTACTGGATAAACTCGCCGTCCGCCTTGATGCGAACTTCGTCGCTGATCATAGGGGCTGGGAAACCGCTGCCTAAGTTAAAGTCGGAGCGCTTGATGGTACCCGTTACCTGGAAACCTGCAGTCTGCTTTTTGTTCATGGCGTTCTCTACTGTACCGTTGTATTTCATGTCCATGGTTACGGGCTTGGTCACGCCGTTCAGGGTCAGGTTGCCGGTAAGCTTGTAGCTGTCTTTGCCCGCTTTCTTTACAGAGGTGCTTTTGAAATTCATGGTCGGGTACTTCTCCACGTTGAAAAAGTCCGGGCTCTTCAGGTGTGTGTCTCTATCGTCTACTCTCGTATCGATAGAAGCTGTTTTGGCGGTCATTTCTACGACTGCGTCACTGAAATCCGGCTTCGTGGAAGTGATCTTTACATCGAAGTCATCGAAGTGGCCAGAAATATCGGAAATGCCCAGGTGCTTTACTGTAAAGCCAAGCTGCGAGTGCGCGTCATCGTTTGTCCAAACGGTGTTCAGGGTTGTAAAAGCCGTCAGCGACAGGAATGCGAATAAAATTAATGATACTCTTTTCATGAGATTTGTGATTTAAATTGTGTTTATAATAGATAAGTGTGATTCGATTATTTGTGCAGTATTTTCCAGCCTGCCAGCCAGTTGTAATCGTACTTCATGTTCAGCTGAATTAGCAGCAACTGCATGCGCTCCAGCGTTCCGCTCACGGCCAGGTCGCCTGCCACAATCGGATTGAAGCCGGCCGTTTCGACCAGTTCGGTGACGGTCTGCAGGGCTTCCGCATCATTGCCGGCTATAAAAGCGTCCGCTTGCTTGCCATCTATCACGGGTGTGGCGAAATCGGCGGCAAAGGTGGTGTTGAAGGCTTTCACTACTTTGGCATGAGGCAACAGCTTTTGCAGTTCTTCTGCCGCACTGGTGTCAGGCGCTGTCACTAAGCCGTTGTAGGTATCGTTGAGCGGGTTGGCGATGCTGATAACGATTTTCTGGTTGGCAACTTCCCGGATCTTCCGGGCCACTTCTTTCTCCGCAGCAAAAGGAACGGCCGCGATGATAATGTCTGCTTCCCAGGATGCCTCCACGGAGCAATCTATTGCCTCAACTGCTGCTGCAGGGTGGCTGCTTTTGATCTCCTTCGCTACTGCCTGCACTTTCTCCAGCTCATTGGCGCATAGGAGTAATCTGTAATTGCCTTTTGCCAGGCCATTTGCTATGGCAGATCCCATGTTTCCGGAAGCGCCGATGATGGCGATTGTTTGCATTGTCTTCATAGGTATGATCTTTTTAACAATGCAAAGTTACCAACACGCCATGCCCTGTGCATTGCGCCTGGTCAAGAAAAACCGTTGACTTATGTCAATGAAAGGGAAGGGGGGTGTTACTTACGGTCTGCCATTTTCTTCCTGATCCGGCTCAGGGTTTCAGGCGTTACCCCCATAAAAGAGGCGATCATGTGCTGGGGCACGCGCTGGGCAATGTCAGGATAGGTTTCTGTAAAGGTTGTGTAGCGTTCCTCTATTGGCAGACTGATATTGGAAGTAAGGCGCCTTTGAAGGGCGATATAGGCACTCGTTATGAGCAAGCGTATGTATGTCTCGTACTTAGGCTGCTTTTGCAGGAGTTCTTCATGCGCACTCCTGCTTATCAGCACCAGTTCGGCATCTTCGAGGGCATCGATGTTGTAAGTGGCAGGCTCACCGGTCAGAAAGCTCAACAGGTCTGAGATCGTCCAGCCTTCAATAGCAAACTGAATGATATGCTCGCTTCCGTTTTCGATAGCATACTCCCGCAAAGCCCCCTTTTCTACAAAGGCAATGGTTTTGCAAACATCTCCTTCCTGCAGCAGGTATTGCCTTTTCCGCAGTTTTTTAGGAGTAAGGTACGCCTTGATCTGCTCCTGCTCTTGGTTAGTTAGCGGAACTTTCTCATTGAATTTCTGAAAGAATAAGTCGTACATAGACGATGGGTTTTACAAGATTTTAGAAAGCTCCTGGCCTTTGCATAAAGTGTTTTCAAAGGCCAGGAGCTTATCCGCTCTGGTTCGTTTTTGCATTCGTTAAGCGAATAAAAGCATTTTTGAGCCCATATGCACCTGCTTTATTTGCAAATAAGATATTTGTCTATAAAGCTGTGCTGTCAATACGCAAATAAATGGGAGAGGCGATCGGTTGGACAGGCGCCTGCTTTTCGCTTTCGGCTTTTAACCTGAACAGTATGGGCTAAAATTGGTCAGTCGGTGGAGTACCTGGGGATGAACATCCTGGGCTGCCTTTGCGTGATTTTTTCGCTGTGTCTGAGAAAGTGCACGCCAGTTCGGTGCTCAATATCCTCTTTCTGCTGGTAGCTGTGATTGCTTTTAGGGTATACCTCATGTAATAGCGCTGGCTTTGTATGAGTCACATACGCCGTTGTGAGTTAGGTTGTCTTAAGGTATACTTAACCAATCATTATACTTGACGAATAATAGTGAGAGACCTGCTATGAAAGCAGCTACCGGTTGATGAAGCAAAGTGATTGCATAAACT
Organism: Pontibacter sp. HJ8; assembly: GCF_054824225.1. NCBI lineage: Bacteria > Pseudomonadati > Bacteroidota > Cytophagia > Cytophagales > Hymenobacteraceae > Pontibacter > Pontibacter sp. HJ8. Next base: position 6,972 of record NZ_JSYF01000244.1, on the reverse strand, counting down.
ACAGTGGATGGTATTGAGTAGTTTCCTCCCCGTAAACATACTGCAAATCCGCGAAGCATAAAGTTCCGGATTGCAAATCCGAAAGAGCGGAGGTAACCCATAGCCAAAGCAGTACAAGTACAAGCTGACGCTTGCGTTATGAGTTGTATGTGGCTCTTTGTAAATACAATAGAACCTATTGACCCGCAGCCAAGTATGGATAGGCTTCAGCAATTATAAAGTACACGAGCAGGTAGTATAAAGTCAGGGACTTGGACAAACACACATGCTTCAGAACCCGCTTGATGTAGACCCAACCGTAGATGCTATCCTAAAGGTATGCAGTGGTATCTTCTGGTCGTTAGCATACCTGCTTATCCTGCGGCGGGGCTTTGTCGACAAAAGCTATGGCATGCCGGTGGTTGCGCTTTGCGCTAACGTTTCCTGGGAGTTTATCTTCTCCTTTGTGCACCCGCACAGCAAACCGCAGCTCTACATCGATTATGCCTGGCTCGCCTTGGACGCAGGAATTCTGATCCAGTACCTGACCTACGGGAGAAAGGACTTTCCGGAGCATCTACCTGGCAGGCTCTTCTATCCCACATTTCTGCTTACTCTGGTATTGTCCTTCTTTTTCATATTATTGATGTCGCGCGAGTTTAAGGACTTGAACGGGGTGTACGCTGCCTTCAGCCAAAACTTGCTGATGTCCGTTCTGTTCATTCACATGCTACTAAGGCGAAACAGCTACCTGGGACAGTCGCTTTATATCGCGTTGAGCAAGATGATCGGCACCGTGTTTCCTTCCGTACTGCTCTACCTGTACTTCCCTGAATCATACTTTCTAATTCTGCTGTATGTGAGCATTTTTATTTTCGACATGACTTACCTGCTGCTTCTCTACTTTAAGATCAGGGCGGCAGGCATCAGCCCCTGGACCAGGGTATAGCCCGCCAGCAACTTGCATTTACCCTGCTTGTTCGGACCCTACTTTCGGATTTGCAATCCGAAAGCACCATAGTCGCGGATTTGAAATCCGCCTTAACAAAGGCAGTAGGTAATACCACGCAAGCAGATTGCAAATTCGCAAAGTATAAAGTTTCCGGATTGCAAATCCGGAACAGCAACAGTGGCGGCAGACTCGACCAATTCACCCCATCTAAATTTCCCAACCTAACAACCTCCTTTAGTTGTGATCCCACTTCTTTCACTTAAATTTAGACCCCATGAAAAGGACTGCTCTCATCATTAATCCGTACAGAGTAGGCAGCACAAACTGAATTATACCTTAAACTAAAGAAAAACGAATGGCGACAGGTCTTCTCGCACTTTTGGATGATGTGGCAGCGCTGGTGAAAGTCAGCGCGGCAAGCTTGGATGACGTTCCGACGCAGGTGGCGAAAACAACGGGTAAGGTTTCAGGCATTGTCATCGACGACACGGCCGTGACGCCCAAGTATGTGGTGGGGCTCGATCCCAAGCGCGAGCTTTCTATCATCTACCAGATCGCTAAAAAGTCACTCATTAACAAAGCTATTTATCTGGGGCCGGCTGCACTGCTGCTCGGCTATTTTGCCCCTGCGGTTATACCTTACCTGCTGATGGTAGGCGGCGCCTATCTGTGCTTTGAAGGCTATGAAAAAGTCCACTCCATGTTCAGCAAACAGGCACATGACGTCCCGCAGCCAGAAGAAAAAATGGAAGTGATCACCCCCGAAGAATTGGAAAAAGAGCGGGTGGGCAGTGCGGTGCGAACCGACTTTATACTTTCGGCCGAGATCATGGCCATTGCCTATGCCACGGTGGCCGACAGCCCGTTGGTCAACCAGATCGTGGTATTATTCACTGTAGCCATCTTCATCACCATCGCTGTGTACGGGTTTGTGGCTCTGATCGTGAAAGCGGACGACATTGGGGTGCACATGGCCCAGGAGAAATTCCACTCAACAACCCGAAAGATCGGCCGCGGCATTGTGAAGTCCATGCCCCGGTTCCTGACCATACTGGGGTATGTAGGCACAGCGGCTATGTTGTGGGTAGGGGCGGAGATCATTGCGCATGGCCTACCATTTATGCACCACCCGCTGGAGTCCCTGGAGCATGCTCTTTCCGATGTTCCGGCGCTGGCCTGGCTGGCTAAGGTCGTGCTGCTGGCATTAGGCGGTATACTGTTAGGAGCTGTCATTGCACAGGTGGTATCCCTGGTTCGCAGATTATTCAAGCGTCCTGCTGAAAAGGTGGCGCATTAAGATTCACCAGCAGTAAAAAACAAAAAGGTCGTCTGAGCATTCAGACGACCTTTTTGTTTCTGGTCTAGGTATAGGGTAGTGGTTTATAAAACACCAGCAAAGGCTACGATTTTGGCTACCCCGGCAATAAGTTTCGGGTAAAAGATCAGGTATAGCACAGCCATTCATGCTGGATTGTTCCACCCTGAAAGCTAGTTTATGGAGTCATCCAGGAGCTGCGTCATTGTCATCAATTTCAATTAGTTTCCGGGAGGAGGTAAAAACTAAAAGCAGATTTATTTTTTAAAGAAAGATGGTGAGCCAGGAGCTTATCCGGAGTTCCTCAGCTGCCTGAGCCTTACTTATATAGGTAAATTGAATATTTCGATCCTTCCCGCTTCTGGTTAAACAAATGGACTATTTTGTAGTTTGTACTTCAGGATTAGGATTTTTTTATTAATTTTAAAGATCAGAACCCTGCACCCGCCATACCTGTTTCTATTTCGCAAATCTGGCAAAAGAATTTCTATATGATTGATATTCAGGACGAGTTGTACAAAGACCTGGAAGCCGTAAAGCAGATTCCGATCGTTCCGACCATGCTTGAAGTGATTTGCCGGACCACCGGTATGGGCTTTGCTGCCATTGCCCGGGTAACGCAGGACAGGTGGCTGGCCTGCAGCGTGCGCGATGAAGTAGAGTTCGGTCTGGAAGAAGGCGGGGAACTGAAAGTCGAGACAACCCTTTGCAATGAGATCCGGGACCACCGCCGCCCAATTGTGATTGATAATGTTGCGGAAGATCTGCACTATCATTCGCATCATACACCGCAGTTGTATGGGCTCAAAAGCTATATTTCTTTCCCCATTCTACTCCCCGACGGAACATTTTTCGGTACGCTGTGCGCCATCGATTCCAAGCCTGCTCTGCTGAATAATCCGAAGGTGATCGGTACTTTTAAACTGTTTACCGAACTGCTGTCTTTTCATTTGCAAAGCCTGGTCTTACTGGAGCGCAGCTATGCCTCCAATGCGGAATTACAACAAAAGAACAGACTCCTGACCAGCGCCAACTTCGACCTGGACAACTTTGTGTATACAGCTTCGCACGATCTGAAGTCACCGGTTGCCAACATCGAAGGCCTGATAGAGATCCTGTCGGAAGCGGTTGCCAAAGAAGAACTGGACCGGAATGAAATCAACCAGATAACAGGTATGATGAAGTCTTCGCTCAAGCGATTTGGCACCACGATCAACGACCTGACCAGCCTTGTGGAGCTCGACAAAACAAGTGCAGAGGAAGTACCGGAAGCGCTGAATATTTTTGAGACCGTTGAAACTGTAAAGCAGGACCTGGATAACCTGATCGTGGAGTCGGAGGCGAAAATCGAGGTAATTTCGGAGGACGGTCTTTTGGTAAACTTCCCTAAAAAGAATTTCAAGAGCATCCTGTATAACCTGTTGAGCAATGCCCTTAAATACCGTTCGCCTGAGCGGGCACCCGCGATAAAAGTGAAGCTGGAAAAGGCCGAAGAGAAAACCTGCCTTACCGTCGAGGATAACGGCTTGGGGATTTCCCCGGACAAGCAGGACACGGTATTCACAATGTTCAAACGCCTGCATGACCACGTGGAAGGAAGCGGCCTGGGGTTGTATATCGTGAAACGAATGGTAGACAATGCGGAAGGGGAGATCCGGGTAAACAGCAAATTAAATGTGGGGACAACCTTCACCATCATTTTTTAAGAAATCCGTCAACATACCTATACCTGTGCTTAAGCCGGGAAAGCACATTGGAGTTACAGCGTCCGGCTGTTGTCCATAAAAAAAGCTCCTGTTGCGCAGGAGCTTTTTTTATGGACTGGTGCATACCTTACCCCTTGATCCTAGCGGTTGTTGGTATAAGCAGAAGCTGTTTCGAGTTGTTCTTTGTCTGCTTCGCTCAGGTTCAGCTCAACGGCTTCCACGAAGGCCTGCAGGTGCCTGCTTTTGGTCGCGCTGGCAATGGGAGCGGTCACACCCGGCGCGTTCACGAGCCAGGCGAGCGCTACGCCGGCCTGCGAAACGCCATGTCTTTCCGCTACTGCATCCAGCGCCTCCAGAATGCGTTTGCCTCTTTCATCGAGGTATTTTTGTACGCCACCTCCGCGCACGCTCTTGTCCAGGTCGTCTTCACTGCGGTACTTGCCGCTCAGAAAACCGCTGGCCAGGGAATAATACGTGATCACTCCTAGGCCTTCTTCTCTGCAGATGGGTGCTATACCTGTCTCGAACTCCCGGCGATCGTAAAGATTGTAACCTGGTTGAAAAACTTCGTAGCGGGGCAGCCCGCGTGTTAAACTGGCTTCGAGCGAGGCCTTCAACCGCTCGGGTGACAGGTTGGAGGCGCCGATGTACCTTACTTTGCCGGCCGCGATCAGCTTCTGATAAGCGTCGAGTGTTTCCTCTACCGGTGTTTTTTCGTCGTCCCAATGGGTGAGGTAGAGGTCAATGTGATCGGTCTGCAGCCTTCTCAGCGAGTCATCCGCGGCTTTCAGGATGTGTTTTGCGGATATGTCTTTGTGTCCCTGGCCCATATCAGAGCCCACTTTTGTGATGATGGTTACCTCGTCCCGGTTGCCGCGCGCCTTCATCCAGTTTCCGATAATGGTTTCGGACTCGCCTCCTTCGTTTCCCTGGGCCCAGCGCGAATACGCATCGGCTGTATCAACGGTGTTAAATCCCAGGTTTACAAATTCATCCAGAATTCCGAAAGATTCCTGCTCGTTGAGCGTCCATCCGAAAACATTTCCGCCCAGCACGATAGGGGCTGTGTGTAGTTCCGTATTTCCTAATCGTCTTTGTTTCATCTTTATTCCTTTCCTGTTTTGCTTTCTTCCCTGGTCAGGTATAGCCGGAAGGTATTTTAGGTATAGCATTTCCGGGCACGGCTGACTCAGTTTCTGGTTAAGGTACGAAAAGGAGGGCCAAGGTTGCCTATATAGCGGCAAAAAGCGCTGAGGTCCTGCACCTACAGGGGGCCAAGGATGAGGTTCGGTCTGAAAAACTTACAAGGTATAAGTGTCCGCCAGTTTCAGGAAGGCTACCCTGCCGGCACACGCCGGCTATACCTTAATATCGGCAATCCAGTCGGCCGCTTCTTCGTAGCTGGCAAACTGCTGCACTTCTATTTTTCTGTCTCCCAGGGTATGGTTTCTATCTGCGTGGTTGAGTTCTTCTTCTACAACCTCATCAAACATAGCCATATAGGCAAAGTCGCGGGCTGTGATGCGTGCTATCTTCCTGAGTTGAGAACCGGTCACACTCGGGGCCATTTGATGCAGCGTCTGCCGCTGGCATTCCAGGGAGACGTGCGCGAGGTGGGTAGAGTCCTGTATCCAGTAAAAGACCGGGTAGCGCTCCAGGCATTCTACCAGTTGTTTCATCCCTTCTTTGTACTCATCTAACCCGGGTTCCCGCAACCACACGGAGTATAACAGGCTGGTTGAGTGCTCTATCGAGATGTGCAGGTAAGGAAATACGAGCTCTTTCATATGTCACAGGCAGCATTAACCAAAATACCGATTGGGTGTACTTTTTCACAGTTTACGAATCTTTACTGGCTGTGCCCAAACATCTTAGAAAATATATTGCCCGGAAAGTATTGGTGTCAGGTTCTCTAAAAGCCGGAGGCAGGCTGAAAAGCCGCAGGAGCTTGCTATTCCCATACCCGGGTCAGACTTTTGCAAAGTCCAGAACTCTACCCCTAGTCGGGGCAGGCGGGAGTTGAAGGAGCGTAAGCTGATTGGCACGTGGCCCGTGCCATACCTGCCGGGAAGCAGGTGCCGCGCAGGCGAGAAGTTGGAGGCAGAGAAAACCCTACCAATAGATCATTTCAAGCAGGTTGATCCTGGTTACGTAAGGTTCGAGCGCCCGCTTGCTGGCCAGGCCCCGTATCAGCGCTATAAAATTGGTTTCAGGGTTAGACCACACCTCTGCAAAGAAGTTGCCCATGTCGTAGAGTTCAATGCGGTAGCCCCTTCTGCCGCGTGCAGCCAGAAAAGAACCCTGCGCCAGAATGATCTCTAGTCGGCCGGCTAAGGAATGGGTGTTAAAAAGGGTGAGGTTCATGTAATACGTATACGAAATCGGGTAAAAAGGAATAAGGCTGCAGGTGTATTGTTTTTCCGGTTCAGGCGCTATACCTGAGATCAGTTTCGTACTCGTCCGGGCACTCAAAATCCCAGTATACTTCAATTGTCGTGGGTTTGTGGATGTAGGCCGGAATAGGCGTATAGACCACCAGCCCTGGCCCGGGTGCGCGCGGGTCCTTTTTCCGGAGGCGTTCTGCCTGCCACCGGAGGCGCGTCTGAATCTCTAAACCAACGGGCCGCCTGTTGGTAATATAAGGGCTCCCTTCTTCGAATCTGAAAGTGGTGGTATACATAAATTCCAAATTTTACAGGTATCCCTTATACTACGTAAGTTGTTATGGTTTAGTATGTTAGCATTTCATAAAAAATGTAGCTTGTCTATGCTTGTTTTGGTGCCTCCCCAGCCCCCTGCGTTTCCTTCTCCGTCATAATTTCAGGTATGTGGCTAAAAAGTTGGAGCCGGATACCAAATATTTAAAAATTAAATATTTGGTAATCAGGCAGGTATAGGAAGCGGGTTCAGATGGCCCGAATTGTGGTGCAGAATTTGTAAAACTGCTTTATAAGAACGGCGTATCATGCCCGTTTATGGTTCAACAATCTTATTTTACTACTATGATGAAGAAGGTATTA
>NZ_JSYF01000243.1:0-11820 GCF_054824225.1 Pontibacter sp. HJ8 | reverse complement strand
CTAGGTCTTCCCGTGCGGTGTCCGATAGACTAACTCATTGAGTTCACCGCATTCCTGCTGTAGCTCCATTCCCTTATATCAATAGAGGTTAATCAGGTAAAACAATTTATCTATACCTGCTATACCTGAAAAGACAAAAAAATTAGTCTCATTAGTCCCCTAATCCCGCCATAATTATCAAAGTATCGCTATTCCATTTACGCATAGGCTATTCCTTTTTGCTATTTTGTTTCGTCATATCGCGTCTGCTATTTGCCGTAGATATTTGATATGGAAACTACAGTTAATCGCCTCCTCAGCCACTTAAGCACCCTGACCTGTTCACGCTGCGGCACCGCCTACTCTGCCTTCGAAAAACAAACGGTATCGCCGTGCTGTTTTATGCCCTTGCTGGCTAAATACAACGCAGACGGGCACTTTCCGAAAGAAGCACTGAAGCAGCGCGAAGCCACCATGTGGCGTTATCAGGAGATGCTGCCGGTACTGCAGAAAGAGAACATCGTGAGTCTCGGAGAAGGATTTACGCCCCTGCTTACCCTCAGCAACCTGGCAAAGCAGTACGAATTGAAATCGCTGCTCCTCAAGGACGAGGGCCAGAACCCGACCGGCTCTTTCAAGGCCCGCGGCCTGAGCATGGCCATCTCCAAAGCTAAAGAGCATGGTGTAGAAGGCTGCATCATACCTACTGCCGGCAATGCCGGGGTGGCCATGGCTGCCTATTGCGCTAAGGCAGGTATGCGCGCAGTCGTGGTGATGCCGCGCCATACGCCTAAGGCGTTCCGGGATGAGTGCTACTGGTATGGTGCCGAAGTCGTGCTGGTAGACGGCCTGATAAATGACTGCGCAGCAAAGATCAAAGAACTCAACAGCCAGGGCGAACTGCTGGACGTATCGACCCTGAAAGAACCTTACCGCCTGGAGGGAAAGAAGACCATGGGCTACGAGATAGCCGAGCAACTCAACTGGAAGCTACCGGATGTGATCCTATACCCTGCCGGCGGCGGCACCGGGCTGATCGGCATCTGGAAAGCGTTCAGAGAAATGCAGCAGCTCGGCTGGCTGGAGCCTACGGTACAGCTACCCCGCATGGTAGCCGTACAGGCCGCCAATTGCCAGCCACTGGTCGAGACTTTCTATGGCAGGCAGCCCAATGCCCAGAACTACGTGGGCAAACCTACTATCGCCAACGGACTGGCCGTACCACGTCCGCTCGGGGAACCGCTCATGCTGCAAACATTGCAGGAGTCCGGAGGATCCGCGATCAGCATCACGGATGAAGAAATGATTACCGGGCTGCGGGAATTAGGTGCCAGAGAAGGGCTTTTTGTAGCACCGGAGGGAGCAGCCGTCTGGATGGCAGCCCGAAAACTGCTGGACACAGGTTGTATTACCCCTGACGAGCAGATTCTGTTGCTTAACACCGGCTCGGGCCAGAAATACATGGAGAACCTGGATATCTTCTAAGAAAGTATAAAAGAACGATACACCTAAATCGGTTAACCACCACTTCACAAACACAGAGTATTAAATTAGCCCCTCCACCGGCCTAAAAGCAAAAAACCCCACCGGCACATACCAGTGGGGTTTTTCATTTGGCTAAAAGTGAAATCTTAAACGCGTAATCTTAAGCTGCTACGCGGGCAGCAGCCGGTTGTTTGCTGATGTAACGGTCCACAAATGGCGTGAAGATGGCCAGTTGGCTGAAAAACAGCAGCAGATACAAGTACCAGGCGTTGGCCCACACATCCACAAAAGAAACACTGCCATTGGTATAGCTTAGCATAATCAGTATCTGGGCGCCGTATGGCAGCAAGCCCTGCACAATACAAGAGTAAATATCCAGCAGAGCTGCCGACTTTCGCTTGTCGACCCCATAGGTACGGCTGATGTCGCGGGCTACAGGCCCTGTCACCACAATAGAAACAGTGTTATTGGCGATGGCCGCGTTGGTACCCGCCACCAGTGCGCTTATACCTTGCTGCGCCGAACGCTTTCCGTTGATGGAGCCGCTCACCTTCTCGAGCAAAAATTGAATTCCGCCCGCCTCACGCACCATCTCGGCCAGGCCACCGGTGAGCATCGAAAGCAGGAAAATCTCCGTCATGGAAGTGAAGCCTTCGTACACCTGCTGGCTGAATCCCAGCAGTTCCAGGCTACCCTGCGACAGTCCTACCACGCCAGAGGCAATTGTACCGATCGTCAATACCACAAATACATCTACTCCCACCACAGCCAGTACAATTACCAGCAGGTATGGCACCAGTTGCCAGAAGGAAAAATTGGCTGGTAAGGCTGCAGCCGCAGAGCTTGCCCCGGGCTCATGCCCTGCTACAAGCAGCAGCAGTATGGTGAGGAGTGCGGCAGGCCCGGCAATGAGCAAATTTACCCGGAACTTGTCTTTCATGCTGCACTCCTGGGTCTGTGTGGCGGCAATGGTAGTATCTGAAATAAAAGAAAGGTTGTCGCCGAACATAGCGCCGCCCAGCAGGGAACCTAGCATCAGGGGCATAGAAGTATCGCTCTGCTCTGCCAGTCCCACGGCGATCGGTCCCAGCGCAACGATACATCCCACTGAAGTGCCCGTGGCAGTTAAGAGGAAAACGGCCAGTAAGAAAATTCCTAACGCAAGGTACTGCACCGGCACCAGGCTGAGCCCTAAGCTGACTGTGGCATCTACCCCTCCTACTGCTTTGGAAACGGCAGCAAAAGCACCTGCCAGCAGGTATATGAGGCACATGGTGATAATTTTGGAATCACCGCAGCCGCGTATAAGGGCCTCCACTTTGGCTTGAACGGATCCCTTCAAGATAAAGAATGCGGAAATAATGCCGACGCCTACCGCCACAGGCGATGGAAGGGCATAAAAGTCGTTGAGCAGGATGCCTGCCCCTAAGAAAGTAAGTACGAAAATCAAAAACGGAATCAGGGCAATGCCCCCACTCCTGTCAATCTGGTTCATGCAAGGTGATTAAATGAATATAAGAAGCCGAAGGTGACTCCAGCAGCCCTACGACTGCCGGTGCGCCACCTTCGGCCAATGGTAACAAAAAGATTAGTAGCCCGGGTTCTGGTCTTCCGGCCCTAAATCCGGATCTGCCAGAATCTCACTATTTGGTATTGGATAAAGGAATTTATTCTTGTCGCTGATACCTAACACCGTTTCGGCCCGGCCGGTTCGGATCAGGTCATACCAGCGGTGTCCTTCAAAGGCCAGTTCTACTTCCCGCTCCTGCTCCACGGCCAGCAACGCAGCGTTCAGGTCAAGTGCGAGTAACGGAGAAAGATCTGATCTTTTGCGTACCTCGTTCAGGTCAGCAAGGCCGCCCGGCAGGTTGCTTTGCTTCAGCCTGGCTTCCGCGCGGATCAGGTATTGTTCGGCAATACGAAGTACAAAAGCACCGTCTTCGCCTGTGCCAATCTTGCTATACTTCTGTCCGTACACGGTTTCCTTGCCATTGTCTACCTGCGAGCCCAGAATGGCACTTCGGGAGCCACCTACCTGCGGGTTGCGCAGGTCTTGTATGATGGCGGCAGAAGGCTTCCACTCATAACGGCCGCCTTTGCTGCTGGTCAGCCAGTAGTTGGCGTGCGAGTTGCGGTCGGAGTTGTCGTACACCAGTTCCAGGATGCTCTCGTTGGTCAGCTTGCCGGTGTAAAAGGCGCTATACGGTTGTACCAGACTAGCCTTGCCGCTGCTGATCACGAGCGTGCTGTACTCCTCGGCTTTGGTCCAGTTTTGCTGGTAGAGGTATAACCTGGCTTTCAAAGCCCAAACCGCTTCCTTTGAGGCCCTGCCGCGGGAAGTGAGCGAAGGCAGCAAGGTCTCTGCCTGCTCCAGGTCGGCGAGCACCTGCTCGTAGGTTTGCTGCAAGGTAGCGCGCTTGATGCCTGCGCCACTGTTCTTGTCAACAGTTGGCTTTAGCACCAGCGGTACGCCACCCCAGGCGCGGCCCAGGTCGAAGTATGAGAGGGCGCGCAGGAAGTAGGCTTCACCCAGGAGCTTCTGGCGCTGCGCCTCGGTCAGGTTGCGGTCCTCGATGGCGGGTACCTTGTCGATGAGGTTGTTCGATACGTTGATCACCCGGTAGATCTGGCTCCACACCGATTTGATGGAGCTGTTCTCGGCAGGTATGGCGTTCAAATCAAACTGCTGGTAAAAGTTGTAGGAACCCGACCAGTCCACTTCGTCGGCAGACAAATACGCCAATGCCGGGTATTCGAAGCCATAATAGTTGTTGCTCTGCAGCTCGCTGTAAGCACCCAGCAGGGCGGCTTCCGCACTGCGTTTGTCGGTGATGGCTTGGGCGGTGGAAACGTCCAGCCGCGGCTCCGGCTCCAGGATGTTGTCGCAGCCCGAGAGCGATACCAAAAGAGCCAGTGCAAGTGTTTTATAGTTGGTGAATATCTTCTTCATTGTTGTAAAAATTAAGAGACTCTGTCGCATCCGTAAGCTTCGGAGAAAGTCCTGTGTCTAACGTCTTGCTACTTGTGTCTTTTTTAGAAAGAAACATTTAAACCTGCCTGGAACGAGCGGGGCTGCGGTACTACGGCGTGGTCGATGCCGCGTACGTTCTGGTTGTTGCCGGCTACGTTCACTTCCGGATCGAGGCCGCTATAGTTGGTCAGGGTCCAGAGGTTGGTGCCCGATACGTACACGCGCAGGCTCGAAATTTTATACTTGCTCAGGGCGGCCGAAGGCACCGTGTAGCCCAGCGTTACCGAGCGCAGGCGCAGGAACGAACCGTCCTCGATAAAGCGGCTGCTTGACAAGGTATAGTTGTTGCCTTTTCTGGTCATGCGTGGCATGTCGGTCACATCGCCCGGCTGCTGCCAGCGGTCGAGCTGGCCCGGCAGGTAGGAGATCGAACCGTTGCGTGTGCCGCCGTGCTCCATAAAGAAGCGGTTCAGGTTCAGTATCTCGTTGCCATACTCACCGTAAAACAGGGCGCCCAGATCAAAATCCTTGTAGCGCACCGTGTTGTTCAGGCCACCGAAAAAGTCCGGAGATGCATTGGCCACGATTTGGCGGTCGGCTACCGTAATGCTACCGTTGTTGTCGACATCGTCATACACGGCGTCGCCGGTTTGCGGGTCCACGTACAGCTGCTTGTACACCCAGAAATCATACACTGAACCGCCTTCTTCCATCCGGATCCAGTCGCGGGAGTGCTGGTTGACCGGGATCGGCAGCTTTTCGATCTTGTTCACGTTGCGGGCGATGTTGAGGCTGGTGGTCCAGGAGAAATCATCACGTTCGATGTTGGTGGAGGTAATGTTCAATTCCACGCCTTTGTTGCTGATCTCGCCCAGGTTTTCAAACACGCTCGAGAAGCCTGTTTTTGCGGCCACTGGTACTTCCAGCAGCAGGTCTTTGGTATACTTGTTATAGTAGTTGGCTTCCAGTTTCAGGCGGTTCTCTAATAGTCCCAGGTCCAGGCCGATGTTCCACTGGCGCGTGGTTTCCCACTTCAGGTCCGGGTTGGCCAGTTGCTGGTGGCTGATGCCGGGCAGCCCTTCGTAGTTGCGGCCTGCTCTCCATAATCCGAGTGAAGCAAAGTCGTTGATCCCGTTCTGGTTACCGGTCACGCCGATGTTGGCGCGCAGCTTGATCAGATCGAACGGCAGGTCCTGGGCAAAGGCTTCTTCGGAAACGATCCAGGAAGCGCCCAACGACGGGAACACGCCCCAGCGGTTGGACGCGCCGAAACGCGAAGAGGCGTCGGCCCGCACGCTGCCGTCGATGCTATACCTGTCTTTGAAGGTATAGCCGGCGCGGGAGAAGAACGAGATCAGCCCGTTCTGGCTCGAGTTGGTCGAAGCCGTTTGCAGCGAAGATGAAGCAATTTCCTGGAAGTTGTCGCTCGGGAAGTTGCGGCCGGTAAGCGAAAGCGTGTTATACTTGGTCTGCTGCACGGTGTTGCCCAGGATCACGTTGAGGAAATGGTCGTTGCCAAAGCGCTTGTTGTAGGTCAGCAACTGCTCGTTGATGAGCGTTACCATCTTGCTCTCGCTGCGGCTGGCGTTACCAGCCGGTAAGCCCACGCTGATCTGGGTGTTGTTGTATACTTTGTCGGAATAGGCGTTGTAGTCGATGCTCCAATTCGACTTAAAAGTAAGCCCGCTCAGGATCTCGTACTCGCCGTAGAGGTTGGAGATCAGGCGGCTGCTTTCGCCCTGGATGTTGAGGTTGTCGATCAGGGCCAGGTGGTTGTCGAAGATGGAGTGGCGGGCGTAGCTGCCGTCCTGGTTAAACACAGGCAAATAGGTCGGCACGTACAAAGCCGAGTTGATCACGCCTTGGGCGCTGTCGTCGTTGCGGCTCTGGTTGCGCTTGCTGTAGGCCACGGAGGTGCTGGTACCGATGGTCAGGCGCTTGTTTACCAGGTGGTCGTAATTGAAACGGCCGCTGAAACGCTCGAACTCGGCCGGCTTCACGATGCCTTCCTGCTTAAAGTAGCCCCCGCCCAAAAAGAAGCGGTTGGACTCGCCACCACCCGAGGCCGACAGATCGTAGCTCTGCGTGGTAGCCGTCTGGAACACATCCGGGATGCGGGAGTAGGTCGTCTGCTCTGTCGGTAAACCAAAGCCGCCTTCGCTTCTCGAGCGGAACGGAAGGGTTGCCAGGCTGCCGCCGTCGTTGAGGTGCGTTTCATTGATGAGTTCCGCTTCCTGCTGCGCATTCACGGTTTCATAGATCTTCGGCGCTTTCGCTACCCCGAAGTAGGTCTGGAAATTGATGCGCGTGCCGGCATTCGCTTTGCCGCGCTTGGTGGTGATGAGCACCACGCCGTTGGCACCGCGAGCACCGTAGATCGCCGTAGCGTTCGCGTCTTTCAGAATTTCGATGCTTTCGATGTCTGCCGGGTTCAGGTCGGCCAGCGGGTTGGTCGTTTGCCCGCCCAGACTCAGGCCCGAAAGCGACTGGTTGTTGATGAACACGCCGTCTACCACGTAGAGAGGCTCGTTGCTGGCGTTGATGGAGGTGTTGCCGCGGATGCGCACAAAGATGCCGCCGCCCGGCGTGCCGCTGGCTGCCGAAATCTGCACACCCGACGCCTTGCCCTGCAAGAGCTGGTCCGGCGATGGCGCCGGTATACCTTTCAGTTCCTGCGGGTTAACCGAGGTCACGGCGCTGGATATCGCCTTCTGCGATTGCGTGCCGTAGCCGACCACCACCACTTCTTCCAGGGCTTTGGCATCTTCCTGCAAGGCTACCGTGATGGGTTGACCGTCTGCTTTTACTTCTTTTAAGGTATAGCCCAGGCTCGAAATGATGAGCGTCTGGCCGTTTTCTACGGGCAGGTTGAAGCTGCCGTCCACACCGGTTACGGTGCCTTTGTCGGTGCCTTTGATCTGCACGCGGGCGCCGATCAGGGGTTGGCCGGTTTTGGCGTCTTTTACAACGCCCTGTGTTAAGGCGCCTTGTGCCAGCGCGCTGCTGCTGAAGGCCAGCAGGAGGCCCAGCGAAAACAGCAGCCGCGCGAGTTTAGTTATGATAGGTGTTTGCATTTTATCTTTAAAAAGTGGACAAAGTAATCCTGTGCTGCAATTGGTGTGTCTGCAGTCAGGGGAAAGTATAAAAAGTGATTTATGGTATTAGTGCAACTCTTGTGTTAGCAACAACAGCTGCACATGCGCATTCGCTGGTAAGCAGGAACAGGAGTTAAGCAGGAAGAAAAGAACTTCCGGAAAGCATTGGCCAGCGCATAAAGGCACGGCGGTAACTGGGGTAGAGAATTGCCCATGTTCAAAACAAGATTAAAAAAATGGGTTGAAAAAAGAATACAGAGAAGCTGCTACACCGGCGGGGTGTTTTTAGCTGTAAACAGGGAAATGGTTGCGGATTAACAACAACAGCTAGAACTACACATCAGGGCAGCGGGCGCTGCTTCGAATGATAAGACGGTTGTCGAGAATGCTGGTTTTGTGTGCTGTGAGTTCATGCGTACAATTTATATGTCCCAAAACTGGGCAGGAGTTAGCACCTTTTCAGTATGACTGCTGGTTGCTAGAGGTTCGCGGAGCCTGCTCTCTTCCCTCTTCTTTATAAATCTTGATAAAGATGCTGCAAAGGTAAGGGCAGGATTTTTAGTGATGCAAGCTTTTTGTAAAAAATATTTTCGTTCAAAAATTAAAACATCCTGTTTGGCTATACTTGGGAAGACGGCTTTGTAAAACACAAAATGCTTTGCATTGGACGCTGTGCCCGAATTTTAGCCGTTTTCACAGGATGTTATTTGCCAGTAGAAGAGGGCGCTTCGAGACCTTAGGAAGAGGCAGCAAAAGGTGAATGAAAAATAATATTTGCAAATCAGGATACGGTGAGTATACCTTTGCAACGAATTTATACCGAAGAGGTGAGAGAGCAGGCTCCGCGACCCTCTAGCAACCAGTTGAGTAACCAGGTGCTACTTCCTGCCCAGTTTTGGGACCTATAAGTTTTCCTCATGCAAACACCTTTCAGCGCCAATCCAGGTCGCACCGGTTTCTTCACCACTTTTCTGAGCATCACCTCGTTCGCGCTTTCCTGCTGTTGTAGCAGGTAAACCTGTGGCTTTGGCACCTGCCAGTTGTCGCGGCGCGTCACCTTCGGCCTCCTGCCTTGCAGGACGAGGAACGTCTGGTTGCATTTGCAGGCTTTCTGCCTGCTCCTTCCGCGCCTGCCTGCTGCAGCACTAGCCCCTTCATTTGCTTATTCGGACAAGGCTTCTACGCCTGGTCTTTCTTTCATCCATACCTTACATTCCTATGCATTTCAACACCCGGAAGCCTGCTTGGAGGCTTCTCTTCACCCTCGCCTTATGGGGACTTGTTGCGCTGCCGCTGCTGGCGCAGAACAGTTATTACTTCCCTAAAACGAAAAACTTTAATCCCAAAATTCCCACTCCCGAGCAGTTCCTGGGCTACGGCATCGGCGAGCGGCAAACCCGCTACGACCGTGTGGTGGCCTACCTGCAGGAACTCGACCGCGTGTCCGACAAAGTGAGCTTCGAAACCATCGGCTATACCTACGAGCACCGTCCGCAGGTCATTGCCACCATCACCTCACCGGAAAACCACGGCCGCCTGGAGCAGATCCGGCAGGAGCACCTGCAGCTGGCCAGCCCAGCCAAGGCAGCGCCTGCGCTGGCGAACATGCCGGTGCTGGTGCACCTGGGCTACAACGTGCACGGCAACGAGTCATCGAGCACCGAAGTGTCCATGCTCACGGCCTATTACTTGACGGCCAACCAGGATCCGGAAACGCAACGCTACCTGAAGGAATCGGTGGTGTTCATCGACCCGGCGCTGAACCCGGACGGCCGCGACCGCCACACCAACTGGGTGAGCATGCACCAGGGCAACCCGGCCGTGAGCGACCCGGCGGACCGCGAGCACAACGAAGTATGGCCGGGCGGCCGCGGCAACCACTACTGGTTTGACCTGAACCGCGACTGGCTGCCGCTGGCGCACGTGGAGAGTCGCAACCGCATGGAGTTTTACCACAAGTGGCTGCCCAACGTGTTCATCGACTTTCACGAGATGGGTACCAACTCGACCTATTACTTCGAGCCGAGCAAACCCTATAGTTCGGAAAACCGGCTGATCCCGCGCAGCACCTACGACGGGCTGAACGTGCTGCTGGCCAAGTACCACGCCGAGGCGCTGGACGAGCTGGGCTCGCTATACTTCACCAAAGAGCAGTACGACAACATTTACCCGGGCTACGGCTCTACCTATCCGGATTTTCAGGGCGGCGTGGGCATCACCTTCGAGCAGGCCAGCTCGCGTGGCAACAAGCAGGAGAACTCGCTGGGGGTACTCACCTTCGCTTTCACCATCCGCAACCACCTGGCCACCGGTTTGGCCACGGTAAAAGCTTCTGTGGAAAACCGCGAGACGCTGCTCAAGCACCAGCGCGAGTTCTACCAGTCGGCTCTGACCGACGGGCGCAAAAACGGCGTGCGGGCCTACGTGTACGGCGAAAACTACGACGCCACACGCCTGCGCAAATTCACCAAGCTGCTGCTCGACCACCGCATCGAAGTATACGAGCTGGAGAAATCCCAACGTGTAGACGGCCAGCAGTTCGAGAAAGGCAAAGCGTATGTGGTGCCGACCGAGCAGCCGCAGTACCGCCTGGTGGAGTCGATCTTTGCCAAAACAAAAGAGTTTGACGACAGCGTGTTTTACGACGCTTCTACCTGGACGCTGGCGCTGGCCTACAACCTGCCGCACGCCGGCCTGAAGTCGAAAGGTGCCTTGGGCAAACGTGTTACCGAACTGGCACCCGTAACTCCACTTGTGCCGGCGCAAAGCCACTACGCCTACCTGCTCGACTGGGCCGACTACAACGCGGCCGGCGCGCTATACCTGTTACAGGACAAAGGCGTGATCACGCAGACGGTTTTCAAGCCGTTCACGGCCACCACGGCATCCGGGCCTAAAGCTTACCAGCCGGGTACGGTGACCATTCCGGTGGCTTCGCAAAAGATCTCTTCGGACTCCCTGTATAAAGTGATAACAGAAGTAGCGCAGAAAAAACAGATCGGCTTTGAATCGGTGAAAACCGGCCTGAGCGCGAAAGGCATCGACCTGGGCAGCAACAACATCCAGACGCTGCGCAAGCCGGAGGCGCTGCTGCTCACGGGCCAGGGCATTACCTCCTATGAAGCCGGCGAAGTATGGTTCCTGCTCGACGAGCAGCTCCACATGCCGATCTCCAAAGTGGACCTTACGTCCTTCCCGCGCCTGAACCTGCGCCGCTACAACACCATCGTGCTGGTAAGCGGCGCCTACAACGGCCTCGACAAAGCTTCGGTCGATAAACTCAAGCGTTGGGTAGCGGATGGCGGCACACTGATCACCTTCAAGTCTGCCTCCGAATGGGCGATCAAGCAAGGTATAGCGCAGGGCAAAGTTGTGTCGGTGCGCGATACAGCCAGCAAAGACCTGCGCATCGATTTTGCCGATGCCACCCCGACCGAAGGAGCCAGATCAGTAGGCGGCTCGATCTACGAAGTGGACCTGGATATTTCGCACCCGCTAGGCTTTGGCTTCACGAACCGCAAACTGCCGGTGTACCGCAACAGCACCACCATCCTGGCGCCGGCTAAGAACCCGTACAGCACCGTGGCCCAGTATACCAAAGAACCGTGGCTGAGCGGCTACGTGTCGAAAAGCAACCTGAGCAAGATCAAAAGTTCAGCCGCGCTGCTGGTGAGCGACCAGGGCCAGGGCCGCGTGATCTTGTTCTCCGACAACCCAAATTTCCGGGGCATCTGGTACGGCACCAACCGGCTGTTTTTTAATGCTATCTTCTTCGGTTCGGTGATCAAAACACCGGGCGTAGCTGTTGCAACGGAATAGCTAATTGTATAGATTCTTTCAGGTATAGGGCAGCGCAATTCGTGCTGCCCTATTTTGTTTCTGTACTTCCGGCTCCAGCTCTGTCTTAAGAAAAAGAACTGGAGCCGGGAAGCCGTAGGCATACCTGGTAATAAAGGAAGACTTGCAGCTTTACAGCGGATGAATGCGTATTATTTTATATGAAAGTGGCATACAGCTTTCATATAAAAAGCACTATCTTCACTCCTACAGCTGCTTTTCTGACAGCTGTGCTCGTTCAACATTTTAATTTACATAGCATGACAACCGTTGCTTTAATTGCCCACAACAACAAGAAAAATGAGTTACTCAACTGGGTGAAAGAAAACCAGGAATCCCTACGTAACTATAACCTGATCGGCACCACCAATACGTCTAAGATGATCAACGATCTTTTAGACATGAACATTGAGCCATTCGGACATGGCCCCAGCGGAGGTGACATTTTACTGG
>NZ_JSYF01000027.1:0-3218 GCF_054824225.1 Pontibacter sp. HJ8 | reverse complement strand
TGCGCAGCTCCTGCGAGTGTCTGGTTGAAAATTCACTGCAGCCACAGATCCAACCACCCCTGCCCCTCCCTATCCAAGGAGGGGAGCTTTTCTTACTATACCTATTTCCCCTTCTCCAGGCGCACGGTGATGGCCTGACTGGATGAGCCGATTGCTATCTCCTGCGGTTTGAAGCCGGGTAGGGAAAAGAGGAGCGCATGCCTGTCCTGTGGAAGCTGGAACCGGAAATTGCCGGAACGGTCCGTCAGGGTACTGATGGTAGAGCCTTTTACCTGCACCAGCACATCGGGTAGCGGCTCTCCGCCGTTTGATAGCACACGGCCGCCCACAGTCTTCTTGTCTGCCGTAAAGTCCGTGGCAGAAGCTGCTGATTTCGCGGGCAGGTCATAAACAGGGGCAGGAGGAGGAGCCTGTATTTCAAGTACCAGGGCAGAGTCTATGGTGCGCGCCAACAGCTCTTCCGGCGACGGAGGCAAAATCTGTCCTGATTTGAGTGCCGAATGACCGGACTTCTGCTCAGCTATGGTGGTGGTATAATGGTAAAACAAAAGAAGGCCCAGCGAGCAGAACATCATCAGGATGGCCACTGCAACGCGCCAGTCTGCCAGAACATTCAGGGCGAGGGAGCTCTTGCGTTGCCTGCGCAACCGGGTTCGGATGCGCTGCAGTATGCGGGATTTCGCCTGTTGTGTGCGGGTTCTGTCCACCAGTGTCATGCCGGTCAGGACATCCTCACAAAGCTCGCAGTCCATCAGGTGCCTTTCCAGTTCATTGCTGAGAGCCGAGGACAAGATGCCTTCCTCGTACTGCCGCAGCAGTTCCGTGGAAGGGTGCCCGTCTGCTCCCCAATTGCTTTTCTGGATCTTATCGTTGCGCATGGTGTTTCTCCACGTATATTTTTAGGTTCCGGCGGCCGTTCTGTATATGGCTTTTCACTTTCGACAGTTCGCAGCCGGTGATATCTGCTATTTCCTTGTAACTCCTGTGCTCCAGGTAAAACAGCTCCAGGCAGGTGCGCTGTTCCGCCGGCAACTCCGTCAGGCCCTGTTCCAGCGCCTTCAGTTCCAGTTCGTGTTGTTCCTCCTCACTCAGATGCAGCGTGAAGACCATTTCCATGCTTGTTTCAGCTATACTGCTCCGGGCTGTTTTTCCTCTGGCCTTCTGGTTACGGAGCAGCTGGAGGCAATGGTTTTTGCTGATCACGTGCAGCCAGCTTTTGAAATTGGTTACCTCGTGCCTTTTGAGGGCCACCACCAGTTGCTCAAATATCTGCATGGTGGCGTCTTTGCTCTCTTCCTCATCTTTCAGATACTTCATGCAAACCAGGTATACCATATCCGTGTGCCGCTCAAACAGCTTTCCGATGCAGCCCAGATCACCGGTCTGCCGGTACTGCAGCACCAGCTCCAGGTCATCGGGAGGTCTGTCTTTGGAGAAAAGCTTTAGAAACATAGCGGCTATACCTGGTTTGCTTGCTTAAATAAAAGAAATAAGTTTGATAATATACCCATTAGCCTATACAGCACCTGCAATCTCCTTACCTAGGTACGGTTCTATCAATTATACCAATAAATAATTACACTTTATTGATGCGAATGCGTAAAGTGATGTATGCGTTTTCTGATTTGGCTGCTAGTCTGACAGTGCTATACCTGCCCACCCGCTCAGATGATCTACACCCTGTTTCCTGATTGAATAATTCTGCCCCTTCACCCGACTAGGCAAGACGCGGTCCTGCCTATACCTCCGGTACTACAGTGGATTCTTTCCGGTCAGGAAAAGAAGCCAGGTGTAGGGTCTTGTGTAGTGTGTACATTTTCTCTATTAATTCTTACGCGAATGATGACAATCAAAAACCACATCAAACTAATATTGTCCGTTCTGTTTTTCGGGATTGTTTTCCTGTTTTTAGGTTGCAATCCGGAGCAGGCAGAAGATCCGGCTCCGCTGGCTTCCGCAGGGGAGGCCGAAATGGGAGTTGGCCCCGGGCGGCCGGTTTCGGCGTATCATAACAAGCTACTGGCTGAGATTCGGCGGGCTACCGTCCATTACAAAGATGTAGCAGATGCCGAAGCAGCCGGCTACGTGCTCAGCAGTGAATGCGTCTCTTCCCCTGCAGGTAGCATGGGCTATCATTACACCAACTTTGCCCTAGTGGATGCTACTGTAGATCCTGCCCTGCCGGAGACGCTTGTATACGAGCCCCAGAAGAACGGAAAGCTTCGGCTGGTTGCTGTCGAATATATTGTAGTAGCTGAAGCCTGGGATGCCATGCACGATAGTCCACCGATGCTGGGCGAGCAGGTATTTGATGACTTCAGCGAGGGTGGTGGCGGACCTCCGTTCCCGAATTACCAACTCCATGCCTGGGTTTGGAAGCATAATCCTTCCGGTATGCATGCGCCCTTTAACCCGACCGTGAGCTGTGACTATGCCTTGTAACCACCTGAAGAAAAGGCAAGCTTCCCGTTTCTTGTAAAGTTAAATTGTGCTGATGACTGGATGAAAGCCGGAATGTTTCGCAACAGACCGGCTTTCATTTTTGCAGCGAGTTGTTACTTATCAGGTAGCGCGGCTACCAGTTTTCGTTGTAGCAGTTTCTTGTCCTCTTCCCGGATTTCAACCAGAGCGTATTTTTTAGTGTCGGTTATTTTCATTTCGTCCAGTACATCCACCAGGTTTTTGTAACGCGATGTTTCGGTGGCCTTGATCAGCACGACCAAGCTGCGGTTCGACTTGACCTGCTCCGAAAGCAGCACCTGCCGGATACCGGTGGTTGAGAAATCGGTCTCGGACACGTCGGGTTCATCCCCTGCAAAACCGAAGTAATAGTAAAGGCGGTTATTCTCTCCCAGGATAAGTGTCAGGGCGTTCTTGCCGGCGACGGCAGTGCCGGTGGCATGCGGTACGGGCATGCTGATCTCCATGTTCTGCAATTTGGTGAAGGTAGTGGTGAGCATGAAGAAGGTGAGAAGCAGGCACGCCAGATCTACCATCGGGGTCATATCCAGGTGCGACGCGAACTTTTTAGCTCTTCTTCTTCCACCTTTTACCGGAGTCGATTTTTCTTGAATCTGTGCCATGTCTTAATTCTCCTTTCAGTTTAGGATATGATGGCAATGCCGTGAAAATTCCATACGCCTTTACCATAATTTTTTTTTGAAGAGGAGAAAAAGAGACAGGTATAGGTATAGTAAGGCTTACACCCATGCACAGGT
>NZ_JSYF01000242.1:0-7941 GCF_054824225.1 Pontibacter sp. HJ8 | reverse complement strand
CTATTTAGCCTCATTATCTGTAATAACCTCCGTACTACATATCCCTATATCGATTCATTCCTTAAATAGAAGCCTCTGCTCCTTATAACTGGCAAAGAGTATATAATGTGCCTACTTGGGATGAAGCAGGCGGGAACCGGGAAGCCACACGGATACGATAAGCAGGTAAACCTGCAATTAGTCGATCCTTAAAAACAGAAAAGCCCCCGGATACCGGGGGCTTTTCTAGCAGAAAACTACTATCAAGTTATTTCTTACAACACATCCCAGAAAACCTTGGTTATCCGGTCATCACCACCAATGGCTGTTGCAGCGGCATTGTAGTTGGCCGTGTTCAGGGTAGACTCGTTGGCAGGATATGGAAAACGAACAGGCACAGTGTTTATCTCGGCGCCTTGCGGGGCTACCAACTGCGGAGCATTCAGCCGTCTCCACTCTGTCCAGGCATCAATGCCGCGGTTATACAGCGCAATCCATTTCTGTCTGCCTATCTTCTCTCTGAAGTTCTGACCAGATGCAGCGGAAGTATAAGCCACTTCCGGTTGAGCAAGATAAGCATCGATGGCCGTAGGGTCTACTCCCCAGAATTCCATGGAGGCCCTGATGGCATTGTTATAGTGCTCCTCGGCATTGCCCGCAATGAATCCTCGCTCCACAGCCTCTGCCAGGTAGAACTCTACTTCTGAGTAATCCATCAGCAAAGCGTCATAATCAGGCTCCAGAATAGTGGGGTTGATATGCGAATAGTTTTCAAAGTTGTTACTCTGGCCATATTGACCACCTTTGAAACCACCTTCAAACTCCGTAAAGAAGAACTCTCTGCGTGGGTCCTCCAGTCCGTTCATCACATCCACCAGTGTGTTGGCCGGGACAAAGTCATCACGGCCGCTTTCTACCAGGTCAGTCCAGAGGGGGTTGGTATTGGGGTTTACAGCCAGGTAATCGAAAACAGCGTTATCGGCATTAGATGTAAACACATTGGGGGCTGCTTCACTTACGGCGGCCTGGGCCTTTGCAGGATCTACGTCAGCCACGGTCATACCCATCTTCAACTTCAGCGAATTACCAAACTTAATCCACTGGGCTACATCGCCCCCATAGATAAGATCCGCTTCATCAAAGCTAGTGACCGAAGGATCTGCAGTAACGTTTTGGGACAAGGTAGCCAGCGCAGCGTCCAGTCTGGTGAACAGGTCGGCGTAGATGGCCGCGTCGTCGTCATACTTTGGAGCTACTATCTCAAAATTAAGCGCTTCTGAATAAGGCACGTCGCCGAAGGTATCCACCAGCAGTTTCCAGGTATACACCTCCATGATCTCCACGATAGCCAGTTGATTTTGCTTTACTGCCTCGTCTGTCAGCAAGGGGTCGTCTGTGATGTTCGTCTTCGCCTCATTTAAGTCTCTGAGCACATCGCGGTACAACCAATGCCAGAAGAACTGTGGGATGTTTCGGGTAGCCACATCATACCGGGGTTCATCGAGGTAAGTTGTGGTTGTCCAATGCTGGGCAAACAACCTGAACACGTTTGTGTTCACGTTGGCATTCGTTACTGCGTCTGCCAGCTCTTTTTGTGCATTAGAGAACAAAGTGGCTCCCGGAGCCTCACTAGCTCTCTTTTTGTCTACGTTCATCTCCTCAAAATCATCCGTACAGGCTGCTATTGAGAAGAAGAGTGCTAAAAATATAAATAGCTTTTTCATGTGGCTCCTGATTAAAATCTTGCTCTAACATTAAATCCGACGTTTCTGGTCGTTGGGTAGCTACCTACCTGGTAACCGCCCGTTAAGTTACCAGAGCTCAAACCATCTTCTGGGTCAGCATCCGGTAAGTTTTTGTGGATGATCCACAGGTTTCTTCCATAGGCGGATAAGTCGATGCCTTTGAAGAAGCCAATCTTTGACACAAGCGCTTCAGGCAAAGCATAAGATAAGGTAGCTTCGCGTAGCTTGACATAGCTGGCATCATAGATAAAAGCAGCAGGAGGCATGTTATAACCAAACACACCGGCTTCATCGGCCGCTACCCGGATATCATTTGGAGTGCCATCCTCTTTCACGCCTTCCCTGATAAAACCGCCACCATTCTCCAATGTATTCCTGACAGGATTTCCCAGATCGTTTATAAAGGCCGTTTCTTCCGGCAGACCTGTGCCCATGCCATAGAACCGGTCGAGGGAGAACAAATCGCCTCCTTTTTTCATATCAATCAGGAAGCCGAAGGAGATCCCCTTAAACTTGAATGTATTGGATACACCTCCAACCCAGTCAGGATTCACGTTACCGATGATGTTGTTGGCAGAGGCTGTAAGGATGTAGTCGCCATCGCTGTCAACCGTTTTCTGGCCGTTCTCATGATACACAAAGTCGCGGCCCCGGATAGTACCGTAAGGCTCTCCTACCGCAGCATTTATAGAGATACCACCCTGGAAAGATCCGATCTGGAAGTTCTGGATTGGTCCCAGATCTATAACTTCGTTTCTGTTTCGGGTCCAGTTCAGGTTCAGTGTCCAGGAGAAATCCCCTACTTTTATCGGAGTGGCAAAGGCTGAAAGCTCGATGCCCCTGTTTTCCACGTTTCCGGCGTTAATTACCAGGAAGTCATACCCCAGCGATCTGGACACAGGTACCGGAAGAATCTGGTCAACGCTGTTTGTCTTGTAGTAGCTTGCGTCAAAACCAACACGGCCATCCATAAACGACATTTCAACGCCACCTTCCCAACTCTTGGTTCGCTCTGGCTTCAGATCTGCATTTTTCTTGGTTCCTTCAACAGAAAACAACGGCACACTACCAAATGGTGTAGGCTTGTTGTAGACATCCAGCACATTGAGCGGCTGTGCAAAGTTGCCTACCTCAGCATAATTGGCTCTTATCTTACCATAGGTCAGCCAGAAGGTAGGCTCGATCAGTTCGCTGAACACAAAGCTACCGGAAACAGAAGGGTAAGAGAACGTTCTGTTATCTTGTGGCAGAGAGGACGCCTGGTCAACCCGGTAAGTCAGGTCTAGGAAAGCCAGCTGCTTATAACCTAAGGTAGTACTTGCAAAATAGCCGTTCACCTGAAGTTCGGTATCTTCTTCATACGGAGCCTCTATCGGGTTTCGAGAGTTCGCCAGGGAGTACAATTCAGGTACGACCAAGCCGCCGTTTGTCTCCGCAAATACGGATTCGGTGTTTGTTTTCCTGATGTTGGTACCTACTGTAGCCCGCAGGTTTATTGACTCGGTTAAGTCCCGGTTCAGGTTCGCCATCAGATCGTAGTTATACTCGCTGAACTCTCTGTTAAACCTTTGGTACTCCGATGGAGTCAGTGCCCCAACGGCATAGCGTTCTTCCTGTATCTCCTCATAGGTATCCAGGGAGACGCGACCCATTACATCCAGCCAGTCTGTTATTTTATAATCGAGACGAACGTTACCGAAGAAGCGGCCTCTGTTGTCGTTCTGGAAGTTCTGATAACGGGTAAAGTATGGGTTATCCCAATAAGCAGGAGATGAGTTTGTGGCGCTCTTCCTGTTCCAGGTGATGTTGCGGCCTCCTGATTTGTGATACGCTTCTTCCTGCTCCTTGATATCCACGTTGGTTTGCCACCACTGCCGGAACATCGTTACTACGTTTTTATCGTCATATCCTGTGCCATAGCGACCCCGGCCCGTAACATCCGAGTAGTTGATAGAAGAAGAGGCAGTCAGCTTGTTGGTCACGTTGTAGGATGCAGCAGCGTTTACATTGTCTTTGGTGATCTTGCTGTTTGGCAGGATACCAAAGTCTGTGTTTCGGGAGTAACCTAACTTAATATACCCCTCTTCACCGCCTGCATCCAGAAAAACGCTGTTTGCAGTACCATGCGCTGTTTTGAAGAACTCAAGCGGGGTGTTTTCAGCTGCCTGCCAAGGCCTTGTCTGAAGATAATTAGGCATATATGGCTCGTAGGCAGACCAAGGCACATACTGGATGTTCGGATCAAACCGTCCGCCAAAAGAGGCGTCTTCCTGATAAGGAGGGAGCAGATCAGGCACACCATCGCCATTTATGTCAGCCTCGTTAAAATAACCGCTTTCATCCGGACCATAGTAGGCACCATAGCCGGCTCCATACTGGTTCTGGTAATCAATAAAGGTGTCCTTATCGATGAAGCCCCAGTTAGCACCTGCGTTTACAGTTACCCCTATTCCTTTTCTGGCACCGCCCTTTTTGGTGGTAATAATGACGGCACCATTGGCAGCCCTTGAACCGTACAGTGCCGTAGCGGCAGCTCCTTTAAGTATGTTGATGGACTCAATATCATCCGGATTGACGTCAGCAGCAGCGTTACCATAGTCGTAGCCACCCCGGCCGGTTACCTGGCTTCTAGTGGGGTCTACTGTTCCGTTACTGTTTGTGTTGGAGTTATCAAGCGGTACGCCATCCACTACAAACAGGGCCTGGTTGTTACCGCTTATCGACTTAGCACCACGAATAACCACGTTGGTAGAACCACCCAGGTTGTTGTTGCGCTGAATTTGCACACCTGAAACTTTGCCTGACAAGGCATTCACAAAGTTCGTTTCCCGGGTTTTGCTCACTTCTTCTCCTCCTACCGACTGCGCAGCATACGGTAACTCGTTTTTAGTTCTTTCGATACCCAAGGCAGTTACCACTACTTCGCCAAGCTCTTCGGCGGCTAAAGGAAGACTCACATCGATAACAGCGGCATTGCCGATAGGTCGCTCTATGGTCTGATAACCTATAAAGCTAAAGGAGAGGGTGGTTCCTTCGGGAGGAACATTAACGGAATACGCACCGTCAGCACCTGAAGCGGTACCAACTGTTGTTCCCTTTACCAAAACGGTTACGCCGGGTAAAGGCTGATTTGTAGAAGCATCTGTTACCGTGCCGGTAACGACTCTTCCCTGGGCAAGCACCTGCAAGTGCAGCGCAAACACCAGTAAGAAACTTAGTGTTAGAAGTTTTCTCATTGCTTTCTAGTTTTAATAAGGATCGATGTTTCTTTAGCTATTGATAGCTAAGTTGGTACACCGGCGCCAGTAAGACGGCCGTTCAAGGAAGGCTAAAGATGTGTCCCGGCACTGATAAGCGTCCGTTCAAAGAGGAAATGCATACACCGGCATCTGAGTATTGCCGTTCAGGGGTAGAAGTTGGCTGCAGCCAGTCCAAAGCTCGCGTTTCTGTGCACAGGGATACCTCACAGCTGCCCTTGTCCCTGTGTTATCTGTTTTATACAGTATCAGGAGTATAATTGTTATAATAATTACAGTTCAAACTTAATTTACATGATAAATCAACATAAAAGTACAGGGAATAGTTATAGAGCAAGAAGGACCATGTATAGGAGTGTAGAAATTGATACCAGAAAATAGACACAAGAAGGGCTATTTCAGGGGAATAAGCAGTTTGCCGCTAGGATGGTCAGGTATAGCCATATACTTGACTATCATTAAACCAAAGCCCATGGGACAGGCCAAAAACCAAAAACAGTCTACCCCTTATTAAGAGATAGACTGTTTCATAACAGGGAGTTGTTTAAAGCTTCTGCTTAAGAAAACAGGCTATTTTAATAACTGATAGGCTATAAAGGCTGCTACATACGCCAGGCCCGTCATGTAGAGCAACTGCGCCAGGGGCCAGGTCCAGCTTTTGGTTTCACGTCGCACAACAGCCAGCGTACTGACACATTGCATGGCAAAGGCATAGAATAACAGCAGTGAGAAAGACCGGGCCGGAGTAAAGAACGGGTCACCATTTTCATCCTTTTCCAGCATCAGCTTATCTTTTATCGTACTCACATTCTCCTCTTCACCTATACTATAAATAGTAGACATGGTCCCTACAAATACTTCACGGGCGATAAAAGAGGTAAGCAGCGCAATGCCGATCTTCCAGTCATACCCCAGGGGTTTGATGATGGGCTCTATGGTTTGGCCAAAAACCCCTGCATAGGAAGACTCCAGCTGTGCGGATGCAATTGCATTCTCTGTCTGCTCTGCTGTATACCCTTTTACTTCAGCCTCGGCCAGCACACGCTCTTCAGCCTTTTCGAAATTATCGCCGGGGCCATACGAAGCCAGTACCCAAAGGATAATGGAGACCGCTACGATCACCTTACCGGCCTCAAATACAAATGTTTTAGACTTCTCGAAGATCGTCAGACCCACATTCTTCCAGCGCGGCATCTTGTATACCGGAAACTCCATGATGAAGTAGCTCCGCTCCCGGGCTTTGAGGAGCACCTTGAGCAGCATCGCCGACAGAATAGCAGCCACAAAGCCAATCAGGTATAAGCCCATCAGCACTACTCCCTGCAGGTTAATGAACCCAAAATATTTTATTTCCGGCACGACCAAGGCAATCAGGACGGTGTACACCGGAATGCGGGCAGAGCAGCTCATGAGCGGGGTCACGAATATGGTGATCATGCGGTCCTTCCAGTTCTCGATGGTCCGCGCCGACATCACAGCCGGCACCGCGCAGGCGACACCCGATATAAGAGGAACCACACTTTTGCCGTTCAGACCAAACTTGCGCATGATCTTGTCCATCATAAAGGTAACACGCGCCATATAGCCGGTCTCCTCCAGGATAGAGATGAACGCAAAGAGCAACGCGATCTGGGGTATAAAGATGAGCACCCCACCAAGACCGGCAATGACGCCCTCGGTGAGCAGGTTCACCAACGGACCGCTGAAGTTTGCCTGAATCGTGGTATTGAGAGCGGCTATACCTTGATCGATCAGATCCATCGGGTAACTGGCCCAAGCAAAAACAGCCTGGAAAACCAGAAACAGGATGCCCATAAAGATGAGGTAGCCAAACACCTTGTGCGTCAGGATCTGGTCCAGGCGGTTGCTGAACTTTTCGTCTTTCTTCACCTTTTCCACCCGCATCACATCCAGCAGCAGCTCATTGATGCGGGCATAGCGGGCGATGGTCTCATTCGCCTGGAAAGTATTGGACTTGAAATTTACAGTCTCCAGCTGCGCCTCCATCCAGGCTTTGTCTTCTTCAGAAAGAAAACGCAGACTTTTGTACTGGTGCATGTACTGCAGTGCCAGGTAATCGGTGTTGAGGTTAAATCGCTCCCGTACGCTTTGGGCTGTCGCCTTCAGCTCGGCCGGTATCTCATAAAACCGGACCGGCGTAGCAGCCAGCTGCTGCGACGTCACAATTTTGAGTGCGGCAATGCCGACGCCTTTGCGGGCATTCATCGGGATGACCGGCACACCCAGTTCCAGTTGAAGCGCCTCCACATCGATCTTCACTCCCTCACTCTCTGCCACATCCATCATGTTGAGTGCCAGCACAACCGGTATGTTCAGATCAACCAACTGCGTAAACAGCAGCATGTTGCGCTTCAGGTTAGAAGCGTCGGCCGTCACGATGACCAGGTCGGGATGATGCTTCGAAGCCGGATCATAGAGCATGTCGATGATCACCTGCTCGTCGAGGGATTTGGGGTATAAGCTATAGGTACCGGGGAGGTCAATGATCTGCGCCTTCAGCTGGGGCGTCAGGTGGCTGATGCCGGTTTTTTTGTCAACCGTTACGCCCGGGAAGTTGCCGACCTTTTGGTTAAGGCCGGTTAATTGGTTAAAAAGGGAAGTTTTACCAGAGTTTGGGTTGCCGATCAGAGCGATCCTGGCTACCGGCTGGTGTACAGGTGCTTTGATGGCCTTTGGCGCTTCCGCCTGTATGGGTACATCCATGAGGTATTATCTCTTCTTCAGCAGAATCGTTTCAGCTTCGTCTAGTCGCAGGGAGAGCGTGTAATCATTCACAATGATCGTGATAGGGTCGCCAAGGGGCGCTTTGCTGTTCAGCTTTACTTCGGTACCGGGGATACAGCCCATCTCCAGCAGCTTAAGTGCCATTTCCGGATCCTGGAGGCAACATATCTCTCCACTTTCCCCGATTTTAAGGTCGCGTACACTTTTTTGATCCT
>NZ_JSYF01000241.1:0-9356 GCF_054824225.1 Pontibacter sp. HJ8 | reverse complement strand
ATTCGATAGCGGTATAGGCGGACTGACTGTGGCTCAGGCGATTGTGAGGGCGCTACCGCAGGAGCGGCTAGTCTATTTCGGGGATACGGCCCACCTGCCCTATGGTGACAAATCCACTGCCGCTATCCAGGCTTACGCTGTCAAAATATGTGACCTGCTGCTCCGGCAGCATTGCAAAGTGATTCTGATCGCCTGCAATTCGGCTTCTGCGGCTGCGTATGAGCTCGTGAAGGAATATGTAGGCAGCAAGGCAAAAGTGCTCAATGTGATTGATCCCATTGTGCACTATATCGGAAAGACCTACCCCGGCAAAACCATCGGCCTGATCGGGACCAAGCAGACGGTGCATTCGAATGTATACCGCAAAAAGATAGATGAACTTGACCTGGATATTACGCTCAAATCCCATGCGACGCCTCTGCTGGCCGCCATGATCGAGGAAGGCTTTTTCAATGATTCCATTTCGGAAAGCGTGATCCATGCCTATCTGTCCGATCCCGATCTGGAAGGTATAGAGGCGCTTATTCTTGGCTGTACGCATTACCCGCTGATCAAAAAGCAGATCGAAAATTACTACCAGGGAAGGGTGGATGTGCTGGACGCCAGCCAGATTGTAGCGCAGCATGTCAGGGCTTTCGTGGAAGCAAACGACCTGGCTTCCGACCAACTCACCATGGACCATACCTTCTACGTGTCGGATTTTACCCGCTCCTTTGAAGAGAGTACCCGTATCTTCTTTAAGCGGCAGGTACACCTGGAGCATTATCCACTGTGGGAATAGGGGAGTTTAGGAGTTGTCAGGAGTCTCGAGTTCTGAGTTCTGAGTCTCGAGTTGGAGGTATACCGGGCCTGGTCCTGTGAGTGTTGCATGTAAACCCGACGGTCAACGATCAACGAACCACGATCAACGAAAAAGCGACCTGTCCGAATTGTACACCAACCATTTAACCATTCAACAAGTTAACATCACACCAACTCTTTCCTAAAATCGCGTAGAATCAGTACCTTTAGCTTACAACGGAGAATTAGTCATGAAAAAACGATATTTGACCATAGGGGACTTCAAGCGCAATGCGTTTATAGTAGCTGCGGCCACCTGCATGGGCCTGACCGGTTGCGAGTCCAACACCCGCACTAACGAGGTGACAAACGCCGGAGCGGAAGTACCAACCCCGGATGGCATCATTACGGAACTGACCGAAGAAGCACCCGACCAATGGAAGATCACGGACGAGCGGACGACTGTACCCGGACAGAGCATGGCTATCCTCAAGTATAGCGATGGCCGCGTGGATACCCTCCAGGGGCTTGCGCTCGAGAACCAGATGAAAGGCGTGGCTGCAAACCAGCAGCAGTATAACCAGGGAGGCTTCGGGTTGGGCAGCGTGCTGTGGTGGAGCGGGATGGGCTACATGGCCGGCCGGATGATGTCACCAAGACCGGCTTACTATGCCAACCCGGGTGTGATGAACAACACAGCCGCCTGGAGACAGAACGTGCAGACGTACCGCCAGCAATCCACGGCACCCCGAACCAGCCGGAGCGGTTATTTTCGTGGCCGGAGTGGTGGTGCCGGCGCGTAAATTGCGCTTTTCATAGGGGGCTGCTTTATAAGCTTTATTTCCTGGCAGAGGGGAGCGCTGCATCAAGCCAAGCTTCGGCTATGCCTTGTTACGGGCTGCACTCCGGGGAACAGCTTAAGTAGAAGCGCGCGTCGCTATACCTGGTGCTATACCTTTCCCCTTTTCCCGAATCTTATTTTTTTCAGAGGATCTTCATGTTAGAAAATTCTAAAACCAGTATTCGTATCAAGCCCCATTCAGGCGATGTGGAAAAAGCAGTTCGTGGCCTGGGCTGGGAGTGGTGTGTGGAAGACGGTTGCGCCAACTATGTACCGGACGAGGCGGTTGTGATCCGTGAAGAGGAAGCCGAAGAACTGCTCGATGCAGCCAGTGCCCTTTATGACATGATGGTGCGGTCGGTACCCGATGAACTGCCGGATGCTTTTCTCAAAGTGCTGGGTATACCGGAGAACCTCTGGCAATTGGTACGCCTCTCCTGGAACGACGACCGGCAGTGGCACCTGTATGGCCGCTTTGACCTGGTCCAGACACCTGATGGACCTAAACTCCTGGAATTTAATGCGGATACGGCCACTTCTATACCTGAAACGGCTGTCGTGCAGTGGGCCAGCCTGGCTGCTGCCGGCAAAGACGATGCCCTTCAGTATTCCGGCCTGTACGAGGCGCTGGTGGAGCAGCTCAGACGCTGGCGCGAACGCAACGAGGACCTGCCGCCTGCGCTGCTGGTCACTTACCTGGGAGCCAGTGCCGAAGACCAGGCCAACTGTGCCGTGATCACGCAGGCTGCCATCGAAGCAGGTTTTGAAGCCCACCTTTGCCCGATCGAAGAGATGAACATTTCGACGGAAGGAGAGGAGAAAGGTCTATGGGCGCAGGTAGATTCGGAACAATGGCGGCAGTTTCCGTTCCTCTTCAAATTGCTGCCCTGGGAGCAGATCGCCTGGGAGGAGCCGGAGCTACTGGCAAGCCTTACGCAGCTGTCCCGCTCCCGCACAGTTACCATTGCCAACCCGGCTTATACCTTGCTGTTTCAGAGCAAAGGCATGCTGACCTGGCTCTGGAAAGCCTATCCTTACCACCCGCTGCTACTGGAAACTGACCTGGAGCCCCTGACGGGCAAGTATATCAAGAAGCCCTACTTCGGCAGAGAGGGGCAGAGCGTAGAAGTAGTAGACAGAGGCCGTGTGACCAAAGTGCAGGGCGAGTACGACCAGCAGCCACAGGTATACCAGCGCTGGTGCGACCTGCCCGAAGACGCGAAAGGCAACCAGTACCAGGCCGGCGTTTTCTGGGCCGGAGAAGGCTGTGCCATTGGCTTCCGCCGCGAGAAAGGCATCATCACCAACCTGTCGCAATTTGTTCCGCACCTGGTAGAAGGGTAAAATTTTATAAAATACAGCGTAAGATGTCAATAGAATCAGATATAGATTTAGAAGGTATTACCAAAGTAAGTGAGGTGGTGGCTACTACGCTCCGGCAAATGCGGGAGCATACCAAGGTAGGTATGACCAGCAGGGGATTGGATGACTTTGGCTATGCCATCCTGCAATCTTATGGTGCACAGGCGGCCCCAAAGGTCGCCTATGATTTTCCCGGCTATACCTGTATCAGCATCAACAATGAGGCAGCGCACGGTATACCTTCTGACACAACCGTACTTCAGGAAGGGGACCTGGTGAACATCGATGTATCGGCGGAGCTGAACGGTTACTACGCTGACAACGGTGGTTCTTTTATTTTAGGAGAAGACACCAAAGGGCTTGGCAAATTAGTGGATACCTCTGTTTCAGCCTTATACAAAGCCCTAAAAGAAATCCGGGGCGGCCGGAAAATTGCTGATATTGGCCGGATCATCGAGACAGAAGCCAAGAAGAATGGCTTCAAAGTGATCAAAAACCTGGTGGGGCATGGGGTAGGACGCAGTCTGCACGAAGAGCCGCACGAAATCCCTTGTTTCTATGATAAACAGGAAACGCGCAGGTTCCGGAAAAACACCGTGGTGGCCGTCGAAACCTTTATATCGACCAAAGGAAGCTACGTGCACGAGAAAGGCGATGGCTGGACATTGCTGGCGGATGAGGGGGCGTATGTTGCCCAGCATGAGCATACCATTCTCATAACCGATGGAGAACCCATCATTCTGACGGCAGCGAACGGAATCTAACCTGAGAGGAGCGGGCGATCTGTCTAAAAAGTACCAGCGCCTGCTGGATGAATAGCACCTGACGCTGTTAGCACATTCCCCTATTAAGCATTACCTTTGCGCGTTATAAAAAACCTGATCTCCTATGCTTGCTTTTGTGCTGACACTTGTGCTATTACTGGGTATCGTAATTGTGTTGGCGTATGCGGAGCGGAAGGTAGCGGCCTTTATGCAGGACCGCATGGGGCCGACGGAAGCAGGGCCGTACGGTTCGCTGCAGTCGGTGCTGGATGTGGTCAAGTTGCTTCAGAAAGAAGACATCGTGCCGGCTGCTGCCGATAAGAAGCTCTTCAAGCTGGCGCCTATCCTCATTTTTGCCGCTGTTTTTGCGGGCTTTGCTGTTATACCTTTCACGCCCGAGCTGGTGCCGGCAGGTATAGGCATCGGCGTCTTTTACCTGTTGGCTGTTATTTCGCTCGATGTGGTAGGCTTGCTGATGGCGGGATGGGGCTCCAATAACAAGTATGCGATGCTGGGTGCCATGCGCTCCGTGGCGCAGATCGTATCCTATGAGATTCCGGCAGGCCTGGCTATACTGTCCGTCGTAATGATCTGCCAGTCGCTGGACTTTCAGGAGATCAGCTACCAGCAGGGGGTGCTTCTCAACCGCTTCCCGGGGCTGGAACTTGAAACGAACTGGCTTTTTGGGCTTGAAGCACTGGGTATCAATACGACAACGATTGGTGGCATTACGACCTGGAACATCTTTCGGGCTCCCATGCTGCTGGTGGCTTTCGTGATCTACTTTATTGCCTCGCTGGCTGAAAGCAACCGGGCGCCTTTTGATATACCCGAAGCTGAGTCTGAGCTGGTAGCCGGGTTCCATGTGGAGTATTCGGGTTTCCGCTTTGCCATACTCTTTTTGGCGGAATATAGCATGATGGTGCTGGTGAGCCTGGTAGCAGTTATCCTGTTCCTGGGAAGCTGGAACACACCACTACCTAATCTGGGCACGGTACACCTGGCCTATTGGACAACGGGTACCGTAGGAGAACTATCCGGTATACTCTGGGGCGGGTTCTGGCTAATGAGTAAGACCTTTGTGCTCCTGTTTCTGCAGCTGCAGATCCGCTGGACATACCCGCGACTGCGCGTAGACCAGCTCATGCACTTGTGCTGGAAAGTGTTGACGCCTATTGCCCTGGCGGTTGTGTTACTGGCCGGGATCTGGCGGTTACTGATGATTTAAGTTTAGAGATTAGTAGGACGTTAGATAGTAGATTTCTAAAAGTTAGACTTGTGAATGATAGTAGGAATAGAAAGTCTAAGTTTAAATTCTAATCTCTAACGTCTGGTGTCTTACAAAAATGGGAAAAGAAGCCATAAAATATAAAAACGGGTTTTGGGACGTGGTGAAGTCGCTTTTGAGCGGCCTGCGCCTGACGTGGCGGCATTTTCTAAATGCAGATAAGCGCCGTGAGCCGGTGCCTGTTTCGGACAGTAGCTACTTCAATCAGCCCGAGGGCCTGGTCACCTTAACCTATCCCTACGAGGCTATACCTGTTCCTGCCAACGGCCGCTACCGCCTGCACAACGAGATCGACGATTGTATCGTCTGCGACCTCTGCGCCAAGGTATGCCCGGTCAACTGCATCACCATCGAATCGGTGAAGGCCACAGAAGAGATTGGCATGACCTCCGATGGCACGAAGAAGCGGCTCTACGCCCCTGTGTTTGACATCGACATGGCCAAGTGCTGTTACTGTGGCCTCTGCACCACCGTCTGCCCGACCGATTGCCTCACCATGACGCCTGTGTATGATTTTGCGGAGGTAGACATCAAAAACATGATCTACCACTTCACGGATTTGTCGCCGGAAGAAGCAGAAGAAAAGAAACGCCTGCTGGAGAAACAGCAGGAAGAAATGGCCGCAGCCAAAGCAGCGGCCCTGGCAGCCAGAAAGTAGCAGAGCTAGGTATGCAACAGGTATAGCGGAGCTGATTACTGATTATTGTTAACTGATCACTAATAAAGATGTTGTTCTACATTTTCGCCGTACTGGCTATACTTTCCGGAGGCTACATGGTGCTGACGCGCAACCTGCTGTATGCGGGCTTTTCGCTGCTGCTCACGCTGCTGAGTGTGGCCGCGATCTACGTGCTGCTGTTCGCCGACTTTGTGGCCGTTACCCAATTGATGGTATACGTCGGCGGCGTGCTGGTGCTGATCCTGTTCGGTATCATGCTAAGTACCCGCGTGCACGATAAATCGGTTATGTCAGAGAATGTGAACCGAGGCTGGGGGATGACCGTGGCGTTGCTGACACTAATCGGATTGGGGTATACCATCTGGCAAACAAACTTTTCGTCACTGTCCTGGATGCAACTGGCCAATACAGATGTGCTGGGGGAGCAGAAGAGTACGGTGCAAAGTATAGGCATTAAGCTCATGACAGACTTTGTGCTGCCTTTTGAGGTCACCTCGCTGCTGCTGCTCATTGCGCTGATAGGGGCGGCCTATATTGCCACAGATAAACAGAAAGCCTGATGCTGGAGCAGATTCCTTTAGAACATATCTTATTGCTGAGCGCCGTACTTTTCAGCCTGGGTATACTGGCCGTCATCACCAAGCGGCATGCTGTGGTCGTGCTGATGGGGATTGAACTGATCTTCAATGCAGCCAACCTCAACCTGGTCGCATTCAGCCGCTACGATCCGCTGCTCCTGCAGGGACAACTGTTCTCGCTGTTCGTTATCATCGTGGCTGCCGCCGAAGCTGCCGTGGCGCTCGCCATCGTGCTGCGCGTATACCAGCACTTCAAAACGGCCAACCTCAACCAGATCAACAGTCAGGAAAACAGCTAAACTGACTCTTGGCTGGTGCTTCAAGTTTTTCTTATCCTAGATTTCCCGGGATAGTCATATCATTTTTTTTCTGATCTTATTTCTTGACTGTAACGATGTTTTAGGCTGTTTCTATCGGTATGTTGCTGTTTATCAGTGTTTAAACAATGTAAAGATTTCCTGCTGCTATGATTTTTTATTGAACTATATAAAGATTCATTAAGTTGAAGTACAAAATCCGGAAGCTTGGCAGATGGCTAAGTGCAAAAACGGAGCACCTTAATTTGATGAGTGTAGTATGGAAACAACTTTTACCTATTGCAGGCAATTTTATAAGCTGGTCTGGTTTTCTGCGTTCTTATGCGGCCCAGCCATGAGCTTTGGCCAGGTAAGTATGGGTAGCTTTATCAACACCTATACCCAGGATTTTAATGAGTTGCCTAGCTCAGGTACTTCAGCAGAATTAGGAATTAATGCATTCCTTCCTGACAATTGGACTGTCCAACGTTCTAAAGCTGGGACAACGATCTTCATCAATAATGGTTCCTCTAATACAGGTGGCCTTTACAGCTACGGCAATACAAACTCTACTGATAGGGCACTCGGTGGTATTACTGCGGAAAAGGTTGGCGAGTATACGTACAATTTATTACTGCAAAATACTTCCGGCAAAACCATTACCGCTTTGGATGTAGCTTATGCTGCGGAGCAATGGCGGTGTGGTAGCATCAACACAGATGTGCAAAACCTGACCTTTTCGTACGCAATTGCCAGTAGCCCCACTTCTTTTAATTTATCCACCAAAGCGAGCACTCCCGGCTGGATACCTGTTGCCTCCATGCAGTTTAACAGCCCTGTCAATAAAATGACTGCAGGGCATGTGGACGGTAACCAGTACGCCAACAGGGCAGGATTAACCTACACATTGCCGGAAGCTATACCTGACGGACAGTATGTGATGTTACGCTGGCGTGATGCGGATCAGCTTGAGCAGGACCATGGCCTGGCAATAGACGATGTAAAAGTGTCCTGGCATTTTGAGCAGGACTACATGCCCTTGCCCGTAGAGCTTACCCATTTTGCTGCCAAAGCTGTCAACAAAGCAGTTGAGTTAGCCTGGACCACCGCATCTGAGCAGAACAACAGCCATTTTGAAATTGAACGAAGTACCAACAGTATTTCTTTTGAACAGGCAGGTATAGCAAAAGGTCAAGGCACGACCAGCCTGCTTAGCAACTACACGTTTACTGATAAGCAACCTATACCTGGTATTTCCTACTACCGGCTCAAGCAGGTGGACGAGGATGGCACGCACAGCTATTCAAAAATTGTAGCCGTGCGCGCCGAAGCGTCCGGTACAGAATTGGTCGCATACCCCACCATCACCACAAAGGACCTCCGGATCGAGTTGCCGCAGCAACAGGCGAATTTCCAGGTATCTGTTTACGACAAGTTTGGGAGCCGCATTCTGCAGCTGCGCCTGGCGAGTGACCAGATCCATACGCTGCAGGTAAGTCATCTGAGGCAGGGGAGTTATGTGCTGGTCGCAGTAGATGAGCTGGGAGAGCAGCACACAACCCGGTTTTTGAAATATTAGGCAACTACTAAAAGCAGAAGGGCCAGCTATTTCTAGCCGGCCCTTCTGCTCTGTATATAAGCTGCTGTCTTTGTTAAACGGAGAAGCTGTCGCCGCAACCGCATGTGCGGGAAGCGTTCGGGTTGTTGAAGTAAAAGCCTTTGCCATTCAGTCCGTCTGAGAAGTCGAGTTCGGTGCCGGCCAGGTATAGGAAGCT
This sequence comes from Pontibacter sp. HJ8, assembly GCF_054824225.1. NCBI lineage: Bacteria > Pseudomonadati > Bacteroidota > Cytophagia > Cytophagales > Hymenobacteraceae > Pontibacter > Pontibacter sp. HJ8. The sequence continues at coordinate 993 of NZ_JSYF01000241.1, read as the reverse complement.
TTTCATGTCCACCACAACCTTGATGCCTTTGTCTTCAAACTCCTGGTCCATCGGCTTCACCTCATCATCGAAGTCGAGGTTGTAGGAGAGACCGGAACAACCGCCTCCGGCAACAGACGCGCGCAGGCGGAATGCATCGTTCAGCTGCGCATCCAGCTTCAGCTTCAATACTTTCTCTTTTGCTTTATCGGATACTGTTATCATAATGATTCTGTCTTTAAGATACCGGATTCAATACAACACTAAAAACAGTAATTGTGTTCATGTCCCGGCCAAAGTATAATTTGTCCAATGCCTCGTACATATTGCGTGCCCGGAAATAAGAAGTATTCAGCTCTTTATCGCCACGGGCCATCCACTGTACGGTATAGGGACTTTCCTTATCCTTGTAACTTTGCACATAGTCCAGCATCTTACGAAGCGCATCCACTTTGTCATAGCCTACTTCGGTGTGGAAGAGGAAAGACTGGTTGTGGCGCGGGTTCACCGTGATCAGGTCCAGGCGCACTTTGTTATCGTTCTGTCTGAATTCAAAAAGCAGACTGTTACCGCTTAAGCCTAAGTGGTTCTCAATCTGCTTTTGAATGCGTGCACTTTCTACGTGCACCTCAGTCGTTGACTCCATTCGCGAGTCTGTGTCTTAGTGGTGAGACTTAGGCAGCTCCAGCGCTGGCATACCGTTCTTTACTCTGTAGTCGTTGATGGCAGACTTGATCGCGTCTTCCGCCAGAACAGAGCAGTGAATTTTTACCGGAGGCAAAGCCAGTTCTTCCACAATGTCCATGTTGTCGATGGTCAGGGCCTCGTCCACAGACTTGCCTTTCAGCCACTCGGTAGCCAGTGAAGAAGAAGCGATCGCAGAACCACAACCAAATGTCTTAAACTTGGCGTCGGTGATGATCTGGTTTTCGTCTACTTCGATCTGCAAACGCATTACGTCACCACACTCGGGTGCACCAACCAGGCCGGTACCAACGCTGCTCTTCGCTTTGT
>NZ_JSYF01000240.1:0-2926 GCF_054824225.1 Pontibacter sp. HJ8 | reverse complement strand
GCAGGAAGCCGCCTTAAAAGCCGGAATCTCCCCTGCTGCAAGCCCGGACTGGGGTATAGAACCCGAAGCCCTCTGGGGCAGACTGGACACAGATTACAACGGGCTGCGCCTGGTGGGGAAAGTGCAGAGTGAAACAGGTGATTACAGAGGTTTCTATGAAAATGTGTACAAAGCCATCCGGGGCGAGGAAGAACTGGTCGTAAAACCGGAGCAGGCGCGAAATACAATCCGGGTAATCGAGCTGGCCATGCAGAGCAGCAAAGAGAAACGCACCCTGTCATTTCATTAATTTATACCTAAAGCAATTTTTAGAATATGGTAATCAGTATAGTCGGGCTGGGCCTGCTGGGCGGCTCTTTTGCACTGGGCCTGAAAGCACATTCCGGAAATGTACGCCTCATCGGCGTAGACAGTAACCCGGAACATGCCTCCAAAGCCCTGGAACTAGGTATAGCCGATGAGGTTTTGTCCCTGAAAGAAGCTGTTTTAAAATCGAACCTGGTGGTGTTAGCGACGCCAGTGAATGTGATTCTGCAGCAGTTGCTGCCTGTATTGGATCTGTTGCCGGCAGGTGCCACGCTCGTTGATCTGGGATCTACCAAGGAAGAGGTATGCAAAACGGTTGCGGGACATCCCAAGCGCAGCCAGTTTGTAGCCTTACACCCTATTGCCGGCACCGAATATTCTGGTCCTGAGGCAGCCTTCGCTTCTTTGCTGGAGGGCAAAACGATGATCATTTGTGAGAAAGAGAAAAGTTCGCCCGATTCGCTCAGTATGATTGAAAGTTTTTGCCTGGACCTGAACATGCAGCTGCGGTACATGGCAGCGGCTGAGCATGACCTGCACCTGGCTTACGTGTCCCACCTGAGCCACATCAGCTCGTTTGCCCTCGGCCTCACCGTCCTGGACAAGGAAAAAGACGAGCGCAATATATTTGACATGGCAGGGAGTGGATTTTCCTCTACCGTGCGTCTGGCAAAAAGTTCACCCCAGATGTGGGCACCGATCTTCACGCAAAACAAAAAAAATGTCTCTGCTGCACTGGGCAGCTACATTGAGCAACTGCAACAGTTCAAAGCCATCATTGACGCGGAAGACGAAGACAAAGGCAAGGAGCTTATGAAAAGGGCCAATGAGATCCGGCGCATACTTGGCTGATCGATCCAACACTTTTCTCAGAACCGCACCGGTATACCTTGCTTTGAAAAGAAGCTTATAAGAGGAGATAATTTAAAGAACAAGGGAGAAGACGCTTTGCCTTCTCCCTTGTTTATTTTCAGGTATTCTCCACGGTCACCGTTCTGCCGCCTCTTCCTGCCCTATTGAATACCCGCAGTTTGACTGTGCCTTTGGATGCGATCGGTTCCTTGTACGCTTTGCTCTTTTGGGTTGGTTCCGATCCATCCGTGGTGTAGCGGATCACCATGCCGGGCAGCTGCACATTGGCTACTATTCTGCCATTCTCCACAACAGCCCCCGCGGTAGGTATGCGGTACCGGAATCCTCCGGCATAGTGGTCGAGCCGGGGAAGCTCGCGTTTGCTCAGCACATTCACAAATTCAGTCCAGGCCTGGTTGTAAAGTGCCTCACTCTTCGCATTATCTGCCTCCGTAGCCCAGGCCGGATCTTTGGACCAGGCACGTTCCGCCAGCCCCAGTAATTTGGGCAGCAACATGTATTCGAATTGCGCCGGGCTGGTGACCATCTCGCTCCAGAGCGGCGCCTGTAGCCCGATGATGTTTTTTCTGCCAGCTTCGGTGAGCCGTTCCTTCCCTTCAAAAACAGTGAGGTCTGCTGGCTCATTGTTGGCATTTACCTTCACATTCTTGTAGTAGTCCAAAGGTATGAAGTAGAAAGGCTTGTCTAGATCCAGGTAACCGCCCCAGTTCAGTCCCGACTCCTCAAAAGCCTTCTGGTAAGACAGATCCAGGTAAAAGTTGGTAACATTGGTCAATACTACTTTATACCCGGCATTGGCCATTTTATAAGCCAGATCTTCATTGCCCGTCAGGTTGTTCCAGACATCCACATGGAAGTTTTCATCCGCGAAATCCGGGTTGGGTACATACACATTTTTGCCGTTCACCTGTGTTTTGCGCAGGCCGATTTCTTCCCAGCCATAGAGGTTCAGTTTCCGGGCTTTCAGCAGGTCATTGACCTTGCCGAAGTAGTAGTACCACAGGTCGTCCGTGCTTTTTATTTCAGGATTGCTTTTCATCAGTGCCTGCACGGCAGGCGACTTTTCCCATACTCCAGGGGGCACCTCATCGCCTCCGAAGTGAATCATGTCTATCGGGGCACCGGCTTCCTTGTACATCTTCAGGGTCTCATCCACCACCTTTTCCAGGAATGCATACGTGGACGGAAGGGCCACATTGATGACGTTATCATCCCAGTTTTGCACGGAGCGGTAAACGGATTTGTCTTCCAGGTCGCGAAGCAGGTATTGTTCTGCCGCCTGTTTTTTGCCTTCCTTCATCAGGCGATCGTAGCGGGCATCCATCGACTTGATGGCCGCTCTGGCGTGGCCCGGCGTTTCGATTTCCGGTATCACCCGGATGTGCCGGTCCTTGGCATACTTCAGTATCTCGATAAAATCGGCCCGGGTATAGTGGCCGCTTCCTATTTTGTTCTCCACATCGGGACCTGAACCGTAGGAGGGCTGCAGGTTTTTCTTGTTGTCCTGGGTATGGCCCCTTTTGGCACCTACTTCTGTGAGTTCCGGTAAGCCGGGTATTTCCAGGCGCCAGCCTTCGTCTTCGTTGAGGTGGAAATGCAGCACATTCAGTTTGTAGAGTCCCATCAGGTCGAGTGTTTTCAGGACCTGCTCCTTTGGCTGAAAATTACGGCCTACATCCATCATGAAAGCCCGGTGACCGAATCGCGGTGCATCCGAAACGGTTACCGCAGGTATAGCAACCGACGT
>NZ_JSYF01000026.1:0-12318 GCF_054824225.1 Pontibacter sp. HJ8 | reverse complement strand
ACAGGTATAGCCAGACTAACTTACAACAGAAGCTACGCTAGGTATAGCTTGAGCCAGGTGCATTTTGTGGACGCTCCACTGTTCGAGCGTTCAGCGAGTGGGGGTAGGGGCCCTCGATTTGGAGCGTCTTGATTTTTTTGCTTACTTTTTTCATCAAGAAAAAAAGTGAGGCCCCGCCGGCCAGGCGAAGCAATGAAACAAAGCTAGTAACAAATTGGATGAAGCTCCAGCTACGCAGCAGGTATAGGTATAGCAGCCTGTACCAGCGAGAGGTTCTCCAAAAATCGATTACAACTACTACACAAGGTATAGGCAATGAACGAACTATACCTTCGCCCTAGGCCAGAGGCCCCACGATAGCGGACACAAGCGAGGACGCTCGCGCCAGTATACACGACATTTTTGCTGCCTCGCACCATCCCCCGTTAAACCATCCCTGTTGAGTTGCCTCTAAGGCATACCTGTATTTCCCGGAAATTATTTAATTTTAAAGAACCATTCAAAACGCTAATCAATAGCCCAACCTTTACAATGAAGAACCTCTTAGTATTGATGGCCCTGTTCGGTGCCGGCCTCAGTCAGGCCCAGGCACAGCAGCAAGCCACAAAAAAGCCCCTCACACACGATGTATACGACAGCTGGAAAGGCGTGGAAGGAGACAAGATCTCCAACAACGGCCAGTACGTGTTATTTAACGTCAATCCGCAGGAAGGCGATGGTGCGCTCTACATCAAAAGCTACGCCAGCAATGCCATGAAAACCTTTGACCGGGGCAGCAAAGCTGAATTTACGAATGACAGCCGCTATGCAGTATTCCAGATCACGCCGGAATATAACAAGGTACGTGCGCTCAAGCTGAAGAAGAAAAAAGCCGACGACCTGCCCAAAGACTCGCTCGCGATCGTGGCACTTGAAAATATGCAGGTGGTAAAGGTGCCACGGGTGAAGTCGTATAAGCTGCCGAAAGAAGGAAACAACTGGGTGGCCTATCAATTGGAAAAGCCACTTCCCGTAAAGAAAGAAGCTGCTAAAAAAGAAGAATCGAAAACCGTAGCGGCTGTACCTGAAGCGCCAAAAGCCGAAGCCGCCAAAACTGTCGCAGCCAAACCGGCAGCCAAAGGAAAACCAAAGAAATCGGAAGGTACGGAGCTGGTGCTGCGCAACCTGCAGACAGGGCAGGAGCAAAAATTCAACCGCGTGGTAGACTATATGTTCTCCGAAAAAGGTAACATGCTCTACTTTGTGAAGGATGAGCTGGATTCCCTGCACAAGGCGGGTGTGTTTGCAGTCAGCACATCTGACTTGAAAGTGACGCCGATCGATACGGGCAAGGTATCCTATAAAGGGATTAGTGCAGACAAAGCCGGTGAACAACTGGCCTTTGTGGCAACAATGGACAGCGTAGGAGCCGAAATCCGTTATTTTGGCCTCTACCACTGGAACAAAAAAGACAACAAAGCCATTACGCTGGCCGACACCGTATCCAAGGGGATGCCAGCCAACTGGATGGTGAGCGAGCACGGCAACCTGCGTTTTTCGGAAGATGGCAAGCGCCTGTTCTTCGGTACGTTCCCGCGCCCGACCCGCTACGAAAAAGATACCACCAAACTAGAGGAAGAGAAAGTGAACCTCGATATCTGGTCGTATAAAGATCCGCTGATCCAGCCGATGCAGCTCAAGCAGCTGAGCCGCGACCAGAAACGCTCTTTTTTGGCCCTATATGACCTGAAGGGAAAGAAAATGCAGCAGCTGGCGACCCTCGAAATGCCGGACGTATACCTGGACGCTTACGGACAAGGCGATGTGGCGCTGGGTGTGAGTGACGAGAAGTATAAGCTGACCATCGGCTACGACACTCCAACCCGTAAGGACGCTTACCTGATCGATCTCAAAAAAGGCACTAAAAAGCAGATTTTGACCGAGACCCGTGGCTTTCCGCGCTTGTCGCCGATGGGCAAATACGTGTACTGGTTTGAGCCGACCGACAGCAGCTGGCATGCGATGTCTGCCAAGGGAGGCGCCAACCTGAACCTGACGAAGAAAGTCGGGGTGCCGTTCTACGAAGAAGACAACGACATGCCTGTTTTGCCGGGCTCTTACGATATGGCCGGCTGGGTAGAGAAGGATGATTACCTGCTGGTATACGATCGCTTCGACATCTGGAAACTGGACCCGAGTGGAAAGAAAGCCCCGGAAAACCTGACGGACAGGTATGGCCGCACCAACAAGCTGCGCCTGCGCTACGAGCAACTGGACAGCGAGGAGAAATTTATACCTGAGAACGCCACGCTATACCTGAGCGCGTTCAGTTATGTTGATAAGTCAGGAGGATTCTTCCGCGATTACGTGAGCAAAGCAACGCAGCCTGAGAAGCTGGTGATGAGCCCGCATTCTTACCCGGCATTCAAAAAAGCTAAGAACGATAACCGCATCACTTTCCGCCGTGGCTCCTTCCGGGAGTACAGCGACCTTTATACCACCGACGCAAACTTTGCCAAGGCCGAGCAGCTGAGCAACGCCAACCCGCAGATGAGCGAGTACCGCTGGGGCAATGTGGAGCTGGTAAACTGGAAATCGACGGATGGGGTGCCGCTGGAAGGCCTGCTGTTCAAGCCCGAGAACTTTGACCCGAACAAGAAATACCCGATGCTGGTCTACTTCTATGAGCGTTCCTCTGACGGGCTCTACATGCACCGGCTTCCTGCACCAAGTGCCTCTACCATCAACATTCCCTACTATGTGAGCAACGATTACCTGGTGTTTGTGCCGGACATCGTGTACATCGACGGGTATCCGGGCGAGAGTGCCATGGACTGCATCATACCGGGCGTGCAGCACTTAGTGGCGCAGGGCTTCGTGGATGGAAAGAACATGGCCCTGCAGGGGCAAAGCTGGGGTGGCTACCAGATCGCTTACATGGTAACCCGCACCAATATGTTCAAAGCGGCAATGGCCGGAGCGCCTGTGTCTAATATGACGAGTGCTTACGGCGGTATACGTTGGGGTACGGGCCTGAGCCGCCAGTTTCAGTACGAGCGCACGCAGAGCCGCATCGGCGGCACGCTGTGGGAGAAGCCGATGCAGTTCATCGAAAACTCGCCGCTCTTCTATGCAGACCGCGTGAAGACGCCACTGCTCATCATGCACAACGACCAGGACGGGGCTGTGCCGTGGTACCAGGGGATCGAGTATTTTATGGCGCTGCGTCGCCTCAACAAGCCGGTTTGGATGCTGGTCTACAACGGCGAAGACCACAACCTGGTGCAGCGCAAAAACCGCAAAGATCTCTCGGTGCGTATGTCGCAGTTCTTTGATCACTACCTCAAAGGTGCTCCCGTTCCGAAGTGGATGGAACAGGGCGTTCCTACCATGGTGAAGGGCAAGGAGTACGGCTTTGAGCTGATCGAGCCACAGGTATCTTCAGCACCGAAGGAGTAGGGGCTAATTTTGAACACATAAAAAAGGGGAGCAACCAACTGGTTGCTCCCCTTTTTTATGATCCTGCAGCGTCAGATTATCTGCTGCCTTTGCCCTGGTTGGCTACTTTAAGCTGGCCACAGGCGACAGGTATAGTCGGGTCATAAACTCCATTCACATACATGCCGTGCAGCACGATCACATTGTTCTGCAGAGGTCTTGCCGCCTTGGTGATCGCATAGGAGTTCATGAAATCAACCATGCGCATCGCATCGGCTGTCGGATAAGGCGTGAGCGGCACCAGTACCGAACCATAGAAAGGAATGCCTTCTACCAGGCTGATCAGGCCATCGCCGTTTGTGTCGGCAGACATAGGCGGGCAAACCGAATTCTGATTGGTTGTCACAAAGCCGTGGATGTGCTGCATGTGTTCCATATTAGGTGTCAATCCGGAGGCCTGCAGGTATACGTTCAGCATATCGCCTGTCAGCTCAATGGTGGCCATACCGCTCACACCTGATCCGTTCAGTTCCGTCAGCTGCACAGTATAGGTTTGGTCCAGGTTCATCGATTTTGTCTGATGTGCTTCCTGCACTCCCTGCGCAGCTAAGCCTGCTTCAGGCGCTACCTCAGACTGCTCACAGGCATTGAAACTAAAAAGGATGGCAGCTGCTGCTACATAGCCGATTGTTTTTTGGATAATGTTTTTCATAAGTTTTATTGAATTTTATTTAGACAGTTTACTTACGAGGTATAATCATCAAACTGAAGAATTGTTTACCAATACCGGGTGAGTAGCTTACTTTATTAAGTGAAGCGCTGCTATTAACTGGCAGATGTAAAATCCAATGTTCCGGTGGTAGGTATCCGTGTTAAAACATCAATAGAATTTAACAAAGAACTGAGTTGAAAGATATTTGGCGAAGGCGGGAATCCAATCAGGCTAACCTTCCGGATCGAGCCGCTATACCTTGACGATATGACCTATACCTGCCCGTTCTAAATAGGGAAAGTTGGCAGTAGCTGCATCTTTGAAAGGATATCTCTGAGGCTAGCTCAAAGGAATTGGGGGGTATTTGTTAAAAAGTTATAAAAACTTGTATTTGTGTAAGGCGTTGTTTAGTTTCAGCTATCTCTAACCTAATGGAAAAGAAGCTTGAAACGTCGTGACTTTATGTACCTGGCCGGGCTCGGAGCAGGTGCTCTTATGCTGCCCATTCCCGTACTGGGGAATGATGTTCCTCCGGAGGTATTCCTGGAGCAAATGGATGTAGCGCTTAAAAAGCAACTGGCTGATGTTGCCCTCAACACGGCCCGTTCCAGCGGCGCCTCCTATGCCGACATCCGGATTGGCCGCTACCTGAACCAGTACGTGATCACCCGTGATAACAAGGTCGAAAATACAGTTAATACCGAATCCTACGGGGCAGGTATACGCGTGATAGCGGACGGGGCCTGGGGCTTTGTGGCTGCCGATAACATCACGCGCGACAACATAGCCGCTATGGCCAAGCAGGCCGTAGCCATTGCCAAAGCCAATGCCAAACTGCTGGAACAGCCGGTGCAACTGGCACCGCAGCGGGGCTATGGCGAGGTGAACTGGAAAACGCCGATCGAAAAAAATGCCCTGGCTATACCTATCAAGGAGAAAGCCGACCTGCTGCTGGCTGCCAATGCCGCGGCCATGAAGAACGGCGCCAACTACATGAACTCGCTGCTGTTCCTGGTGAATGAGCAGAAATATTTTGCCTCTACCGACGGCTCGTACATCGACCAGGATGTGCACCGCATCTGGCCGGTCTTCACGGCCACTGCCATTGATCCTGCCACCGGCAAATTTGAAACCCGGCAATCACTGAGTGCTCCGATGGGGATGGGCTACGAGTACCTCGATGGCCGCAAAGAAAGCAAAGTTGCCGGCGTGACCACCCTCTATGGCAAACACTACGACATCGTAGAGGACGCCACGGCAGCGGGCAGGCAGGCGGTTGAAAAGCTGAAAGCGAAATCCGTAGAGGCCGGCAAGTACGACCTGGTACTCGATCCGTCCCACCTGTGGCTGACCATACACGAGTCGGTGGGGCACCCGCTCGAGCTGGACCGCGTGCTGGGCTACGAAGCAAACTTTGCCGGTACTTCCTTCGCAACCCTTGACAAGTGGAAATCCAAGAACTTTAAGTATGGCTCCGACAGGGTACAACTCTTTGCAGATAAGCTACAGCCGGGCTCACTGGGCGCTGTCGGCTACGACGACGAAGGCGTGAAAACCAAGCAGTGGGACCTGGTGAAAGACGGTGTACTGGTAAATTACCAAGCCACACGCGACCAGGCGCACATCATCGGCGAGAAAGAATCGCATGGCTGCAGCTATGCAGACAGCTGGAGCTCGGTGCAGTTTCAGCGCATGCCCAACGTATCGCTGGCAGCAGGCAAGACGCCGCTCAGCGTGCAGGATATGATCAAGGATGTGAAGAAAGGCATCTACATCATCGGGGATGGCTCCTTTTCCATTGACCAGCAGCGTTACAACTTCCAGTTTGGCGGGCAGCTCTTCTATGAGATCAAAAACGGGCAGATCGTGGGGCAATTGCGTGATGTGGCTTACCAGAGCAACACCCAGGAATTTTGGAACTCCTGCTCCGCCATCTGCGACGAGCGCGACTACCGGCTCGGTGGCTCCTTTTTTGATGGAAAAGGCCAGCCCATGCAGTCGAGCGCTGTTTCGCATGGCAGCTCCACCACACGTTTCAATGGGGTGAATGTGATCAACACGGCGCGCAAAATTTGATTTGAGTCGCGAGTTCTGAGTGCTGAGTCTCGAGTTATACCTGCTGAAGGTGTTTGCGCTATACCTCGAGAATCTAACATTCATGAACAAGCGAGCTTCACAAATCTTATTGGCAACCCGATCATTGATCACAGTGAAAAGAGAATAACTCAGAACTCAGAACTCAAGACTCAGAACTCAGAAAGATATGGCCATATTTACAGAACAACAGGTGCGTGAGATCATGCAGAAGGTACTGCAGTTTTCCAAGGCCGACGAGTGCGTTGTGAGCCTGCAGGGAAGCAACAGCGGCAACATCCGGTACGCCAACAATGCAGTGTCCACGAGCGGCGAGAACAGTACGACCGGCCTGGCGGTAAATTCTGCTTTTGGCAAAAAGACAGGTATAGCCACCATCAACGAATATGATGATGCGTCCCTGGAGAAGGTGGTACGCCGGTCAGAGGAGCTGGCCCAACTGGCGCCGGAAAACCCGGAGTATATGCCGATCCTGGGGCCACAGAAATACCTCAGCTCAAAAGCATTCTACAAGAGCACGGCAGAATTTTCTCCGGAGCAACGTGCGGCGGCTGCCGCGGCCAGCATCCTGCCGGCCCGCGAACGAAAACTAAAAGCGGCCGGTTTCCTGCAGCACAATGCCGGCTTCCAGGCCATGCTCAATACCAAAGGACTGTTTGCCTACCACCCCAGCACGGATCTGGAGTTCTCGGTGACGGTGCGCAACGAGGCAGGTACCGGCTCAGGGTACGCCTCCCGCGGGTACAACGATATCACCAAACTCAACACGGCTGCGGCTTCTAAAATTGCCATGGACAAAGCTGAGGGTTCTGCCAAGGCGGTTGCCCTGGAGCCAGGTAAGTATACCGTTATACTGGAACCTGCTGCCGTGGCGGTTTTGCTGGAGAATATGTTCTTTAACATGGATGCCCGCAACGCCGACGAAGGGCGCAGCTTCATGAGCAAGCAGGGTGGTACAACAAAAGTAGGAGAGAAGCTGGTGGATGCGAAAGTAAACATCTATTCAGACCCGACACACCCGGAGTTGCCGACTGCTACCTGGAGTGGCGACGGCCGGCCCCTGGAGAAGGTGCACTGGATTGAGAACGGTGTTGTCAAGAACCTGTATTACTCCCGCTTCTGGGCAGATAAAAAAGGAGTCAAGGCTGTGCCCATGCCCAATAATGCGATCATGGACGGTGGCAAGGCGTCGCTCGAGGAGATGATCAAAAACACGAAACGCGGCATCCTGGTCACACGCCTCTGGTACATTCGCTCCGTAGACCCGCAAACGCTGCTGCTGACAGGCCTTACCCGCGACGGTACTTTCCTGATCGAGAATGGAAAGATAAAGCATCCGGTGAAAAACTTCCGTTTCAACGAAAGCCCGATCATTATGCTCAATAACCTGGAGGAAATGGGCATTCCGGAGCGTGTCGTCAGTGGAGAGTCGAACATCAACTACATCCTGCCGCCGCTCAAGGTACGGGACTTCACGTTCAGCAGCCTCTCCGACGCAGTGTAGAGCATACTTGGAATAATTTTTATCAAACATTTTTGCCAGAAAACACGAAAGCCGCCACAGGTATACCCGTAGCGGCTTTCGTGTTTCACTTTACCTCCCAAATTCCCAAACTCCCAAACTTTCTAACTCTCTAACTCATCCATATCCTTCCAATGTCTCCAGTGGCTGCGCTGTACGCATAAACTGTCCGGTCCCAAAGGCTACTTCCTTGCCTTTTTCATTGTAGAGCGTGGCTTCGGCTACGAACAAGCTTTTACCTTTGGAACGCACCGTGCCGACTGCTCTCAAAGTGCCGCTGCTAACAGGGCGTAACAGGTTGATCTGAAAAGAGGAGGTGACAAGGAACACATCCTGCACCAGGGAAGCTGCCGCAAAGTAAGCCGCATCATCCAGGAGTTTAAAATAGATGGACCCATGAATGGCCTGTGCTCCGTGAAAATAGCTGGGATCAACCGGCAGGGTCAGCTCTGCCTGCCCATGGTTTACCGCAATGCTACTGCCCTTGATCAGGCTTTGTATGTTGGCTTTATGGTATAGCCGCTCCAGGCGCCCGAAGTGCTCTTCTGCTGTCATTTGTATTTATGTTTTGCCACAAGTATACAAAATACAAGAGGGAACTTATGCTGATCAAAGAAAAAGAGCCAAAGGCAATGGTTGCTTTTAAGACTATTTAGTTTCTAGATGCAATCATCCAGTTCGACCAGTTTAGTCTTGCCTTTTTTCGTAAATTACTTTAGGCAGGCTTCCATCACTCTGACGCTGTGAACAGAATCGTTAATGTTGATAGAAGTGGGATTACAGAGCCAGTATTGACCAACGCGGACTACCGCCGCATGGGGATAGAATTCCTGCCATCTCAAGGCTTATGAACGTTATACCTTTACTATATCGCACCATGGATCGCTATCAGCTAATTTTTGAAACCTGGGACAAGCTTGCGCTGGTTTACCAGGAGCATTTCATGGACGTGCACCTCTATGACGATACCTATGACAGGTTTTGCCACTTAGTTGAAAAGCCCGGTGCACGGATCTTCGAGATCGGTTGTGGGCCCGGAAACGTAACGCGGTATATTTTATCCAAACGACCTGACTACAAACTAGAGGCAATCGATTCGGCACCAAGCATGATCGAGCTGGCCAGAGCAAACAATCCTGCAGCAAATTTTACGGTGATGGATTGCCGGGAAATAGATAAATTGACGGATACATACGATGCTATACTTTGTGGCTTTTGCATGCCTTATTTAGCAAAGCAGGATTGTGCCAAACTCATAAAAGACACTTCATCCTTGCTCAGCCAGGGGGGCATACTCTACTTCAGCACAATCGAAGGCGACTATAGCAGATCAGGGTATGAAACGAGCAGCAGCGGACAATATAAACTGTATGTTCACTATCACCAGGAAGATTATTTGCTGAAAGCGCTGAAGGCTAATGGCTTTGAGCTTACAGACCTGATACGAAAGGAGTACCTTAAATCAGACGGAACATCTGAAATGCATCTGATTTTTATTTCAACTAAAAATTAAAAGCATTGGGAAAGGTATAGCGAGAACAATTTATGTCGTTCAACACAAACCATTTCAAGACTTATTGCCTGAGAATCAATTACCGTTATGCTGAACAACATAAGAACAAATTCTGAAAACAGTGATTTCGTAGAACTGGTGAAATTACTGGATGCAGATCTTGCCATCCGGGACGGGGAAGACCATTCCTTTTATGATCAATTCAACAAGATTGACAAAATAAACCAGGTGGTTGTGGTGTATGAAAATGAAAAGCCGGTGGGGTGCGGAGCGATAAAAGCATTCGGATCAGATGCTATGGAAATCAAGCGGATGTACGTTTTGCCTGATAGCAGAAAAAGCGGCATTGCATCGATGGTCCTGGCGGAGTTGGAAAAGTGGGCAAGTGAATTAGGGTATGCCAGGTGCGTACTCGAGACAGGCAAAAAACAACCGGAAGCGATCGCGCTTTACAAAAAGAACGGATATAACCTGATACCGAATTACGGGCAATATGCCGGAGTAGAGAACAGCTTGTGCTTCGAAAAAGAACTGAAGCAAAATGCAAGCATTTAGCTAACAGATCTCAGACAAAGCCGCAGGTATACAGGTATAGCAGGGCATTAACTGGCACACTTTTTTAGGATATCTGCGGTCTTTCGCACAGGACTACAGTACGATGAATTACCCTTACGGACCCGGCGTAAACCATCTTGAATTCTGGGTGAAAGATCTGGAAGAATCGCTGCGTTTCTACGGCGAATTATTTCCGATGATTGGCTGGTATGCGCCGGCACGAAATATATTTTAAGGAAATGCCTCTTGCTTTTCACGACAGCCTGGGCGTGCGGCATATTTGTTTTCACGCTGTCAGCAGAGCGGTGGTGGACCAGGTAGGAGAGTGGCTCAAAAACAGAAAAGGCGACCTGCTGCGAGGTCCGCAGGAAATGCCGCTATACAGTGTTTCATACTATACCGTTGACTTCCGCGATCCCAACGGATTTGTGCTGGAGGTTGCACATACACCGGATATAAAACTCTGAGCTGACGCGTTGATAATCAGGTAGAAAAAATAAAGGCAGCTATACGCTAGCTGCCTGTTTTCATAGTTATATTTTGCACCATGACACTATATACTCTAATACAAAAAGTAGGTTGTGAATAGCTAAAAATTATGGTCTAACTTACAGAGCCCTTGGTCATCATGCGCTGTTTAACGGTAGACGTACAAATGCCTGCGCCTTCCATTTTCAATACCGCCATCTCTTCGATCAAAATGCGGAATTCTTCCAGGCCTTTGTCAAAATTTGTGTGGTTGCCCATCAGGAAAACAAACTCCTGTTCTATCTCGATCCAGGTACTGATATCGGCATGGTTGTGCTGTATCCGCACTTCCAGTTTGTCGAGCGCATTGGCAACTTTTGCCTCATAGGTTTCCTTCTCTTCAAACTCATGCCAGAGCTCGTAGAGCTCCTGTCCTGTAGAAGCACTCAACTGTTGGCGCAGGTTTTCGATTGCCTGTTGTTCGCGTTGCTGTTTCCGGAGTTTGATGTTTTCGTCTACTAAGTTAAAGGCCGGAATGTCTCCCGCTTCGGCCTCCACCAGGTCATGCAGGATGATCATCTTTAATAGCCTGGTCATGTCTACCGGGTGCTCCAGGTATGGCTCCAGCAAGATGGCCATCAGGCTCATGCGCCAGGTATGCTCGGCCACGCTTTCCTGGCGGCCATTGGAAAGCCAGCTGTGGCGTAGTTCAAATTTAAGTTTCTCAGCTAGGGTGAGCACCTCCAGCACTTTTGTCAGCTTCTCTCTCATGCACGTTTTCCGATTTTTGCAAAGGTAAAGCTAAAGAGATTCAGGTTCCGGATTATACCTGCTTCGCTTTTGCCTGATCCGCTGCATCTTCAGACCGCAACTCTTTTACCCGGTCTTCAAAATAGGCGTCCTGCTTGCCCTCACCCAGTACAGCTACTTTATGGAAAAGCTCCACAAGTTCTTCCCCATGACTTACTTTCTGGCCCTTGCGCACATCAATATAGGCAAACCGCGTCCAGATGACAGAGATAATGCTTCCGGTTTCAAGGTTCACCATTTGCCCTTCCATCAGCAGATCCGTGTCGTTGAACCAGCGCAGGCTGGTCTTTATTTTTACTGTTTCCATGAACTTCACTTCGCGCAGGTAGGCAATCTGGTTAGAGGTTACTACCCAGGCTTTGCCTGTCGTCTTGGCCAAAGCATATATGTCCAGGCCATAGTTGTCGCGCACCTGGTCTTCGCGTGCATTCAGGTAATAGTCGATGTAGCGGCCATTGTTCAGGTGGCCGAAAGGGTCGCAATCCTCAAAACGGATGAGTGTCTTGCTTTCCAGTACTTGCTTGTAGTTGCTTTCCATTTAAGTTTCATTTGTTATAAAACAGACCGATCGGTTTGTTTTTGGTTAAAAAAATATTACTTCATGAGGTTATCGGCAATCATGTGCTCCAACTGCTGCAGTACCGTGTGCAGGTACCTGGCATCTCCATAGGCCTTCGATACCATGATGCCTCCTTCTACCATGCTCACAAACAGAATAGCAAAGCGTTCGGCGTTCGCATCTGCTCTGAATTCACCTGTGTTTATACCCAGCTTAACGATATTGGCAACAGACTTATGAAGCCGGTTCAGCACCTGTATAACCTTGGCCCGGAGCAGGGGATGGGTGTCATCGGCCTCCACGGCTGTGTTCAGCACCGGGCAACCACCTGCGATAGGAGGCGATTGCAAGTATGTTCTGTAAAATGAAAGTATAGTGGCCAGCTTTTCAGAGGCTTTCTCCTGTCGCGCGATTTTGTCAGCGATCAGCTGCACAATGATTCCGGCGGCATGATCGAAAGCTTCCTGCATGATTTCTTCCTTGCTCTCAAAATGACCGTAGATGCCTCCTTTGGTCAGGCCTGTGGCAGCCATGATATCCTGCATGGAAGTCCCCGCATACCCTTTCTGATTAAAGAGTTGTGCCGATTGTTCTATGATCAGCTGGCGCGTCCGTTCTGCTTTGCTGGTAACTGCTTCCATAGGTGTAAAATAAACCAATCGGTTTAT
>NZ_JSYF01000239.1:0-6357 GCF_054824225.1 Pontibacter sp. HJ8 | reverse complement strand
GTATATTCTGATCTGATTATACCTGAATAAAAAGATAATAAAATAAATGTTCCCGGGCTTGACTATCCTGCTAATTCTCCTTTAAATTGGTGTACTTTTAGCATTTGATTGTACAATAGCAAAACCTACTCTTACCCCAAATTTTATGAAGGCGTTGATCATCGGGCTCATGTCGCTGCTCGTCGTAATGGCCGCGGGTTATGCCGGGTCTTTTTTGTTGCCGGACGCATGCGAAGTCACCAAAACGGTCGTGGTAGAGGGGGCACCGGAACAGGTGTTTCCATACCTGGAAAACCCTACCCAGTGGGAAAAGTGGAACGTCTGGAACAAGGACTATGACCCTACCATGATACGCCTCTACGGCGGACCTATGGCCGGCAAGGGCGCTTATCAGCAGTGGCACGGCGATCGGTTAGGAGCCGTTCTGATGCACTTTACCGAAAGCACGCCCCCTTCCTTACTTCTGTATAAGCAACAGATAAAAAACGAGCCTTACGAAACGCTGGGCACTTTCCGGCTGGAGCCGGCTGCCGATAGCACCCGTGTGATCTGGCAGCAGAAAACCCGGCTGCCAGAAAATCCCATTGCTCGCTACATAGGTTTTTTCAAGAAGCATACCCTGGAGCAGGAGGCGGAAGAGAGTCTGCAGGCGCTTAAATCTTTGATGGAGGGCAGCGACAAGAAAAAATCTTCCTGAGAACTGCCTGCAGTCCGGGTAGCTCTACCTAGAGATTTAGAATATATCGGATAAAGAAAAGCCGCAGCTAAAATATAGCTGCGGCTTTTACGTTTATAACACCTTCTGTAGGCTGTGCGCTACAGCAGTTCGTTCGCCAGGTTGGCCAGTTCCGATCTTTCCCCTTTCAGAAGGGTGATGTGCGCGTAGAGCGGGTGGTTGCGGGCGCGGTCTATCAGGTAGGAGAGACCGTTGCTCTGTGAGTCCAGGTAGGGCGTATCGATCTGGTAGATGTCACCCGTAAAGACGATCTTGGTGTTCTCCCCGGCCCTCGAAATGATGGTTTTGACTTCGTGCGGTGTCAGGTTTTGCGCTTCATCCACTATAAAAAAGATATTCGACAGGCTGCGTCCCCGGATATAGGCCAGCGGCGTGATCACCAGCTTCTCCAGGTCCACCAGCTCGCGGATCTTCTGATACTCCTTGCTTGTCTCGGCAAACTGGTTCTGAATGTACTTCAGGTTGTCCCAGAGCGGCTCCATGTACGGGTTGAGCTTGGATTTGATATCGCCCGGCAGGTAGCCGATGTCTTTGTTGCTGAGCGGCACAATGGGCCGTGCCAGGTAGATCTGCTTGTATTCGCGGCGCTGCTCAATGGCGGTGGCAAGGGCCAGCAACGTTTTGCCCGTACCGGCCACACCTTGTATGCTCACCAGTTTGATAGCCGGGTTGAGAAGCGCATGCATGGCAAACGTCTGCTCCGCGTTGCGGGGTTTTACGCCAAAAGCACTCTGCTTGTCTACCCGCTCCAGCTGGTTTTCTGTTGGGTTAAAGTAGGAGAGGATGGAGTTCTTAAAGCTCTTGAGTATATAAAAATGATTATCCGGCGGCGTTTCCTTCAGTACTTTGCCGCTCTCGCATTGCCCTTTTTCATACAGCTCATTAATGGCATCGGAAGGTATGTCTTCCAGCGTATCGCTACCGGTATAGAGGCCGGCCACATCCCGGATCTTGCCGGTTTCGTAATCTTCAGCCGTCAGGTTGAGCGAGCGGGCCTTGAGGCGCAGGTTGATATCCTTTGTTACTAGCACTACCTTGCTTTTGGGATGTTCCTGTTGTATGTGCAGGGCAGAGTTGAGAATGTGGTGGTCGTTCTTCACTCCGAATATGGTGTTGGCATCCAGCTTCGCGCTGCCATTCATCTGCACCTTGAACTTTCCTTTGGTCTTGCCATTGAGCGGAATCCACTCCTGCAGCATATGTTCTGAGGAGAGTTTATCAATGAAGCGGATGAACTCCCGTGCCTCGAAATTCTTGATGTCGTTGCCTTTCTTGAAGTTATCCAGCTCCTCGAGCACTGTAATAGGAATGGCGATATCGTGCTCCTGGAAGTTCTGGATAGCGCTGTGGTCGTAGAGAATGACGGAGGTATCCAGGACAAATATCTTTTTGATTTTAGCTTCTGCTGCCTTGGCCTTAGCGGTTTCAGGTACTCTAACAGAGCTGGCGGTAGCAGGGATATTATTCGACTCAGGTTCCTTGGGGTTCTTTGTTGCTTTGGGCATAAGGAATGGGCTAGAGGGTGAAATTCAAAAGTAAGTGGCTTGCTTCTGAAGATAGATCTGCCGGAAGCAAACTTTCGAATCTTTGACTATTTACGAAAAGTCGGGCCCCGGGTCTATGCCCCGATTGCCTCCTATACCGGGTGCAGTTTCCTTTCCGGATACATCTGCTATACCTGCTACTTATATAGGATTGATAGCTAAAACTTTACATTTTTGAATCAGCATAACTAAAAGTTTAGTTATATAAAAATAAATTTGATATTTTTGATCAAAGGCTTATTCCACCCAAAAATTCTGATGAGATGAACAGAAGATTTATCTTTCTCCTGCTCTTAATTCTTGTGCTGCCTTTGCTAACGCAGGCCGGGCCTCCTCTGAAAAAACTCTGGCCATTCCACATCAACCGCTTTGACAAAGAGGGGCGTTTCCATGGCAGGTGGAAGTTATACGATGCAGAACAGACCATCCTGATCCGGAATGGGCGGTTCAGGCATGGGAAGGAGGTTGGAAAGTGGCGCTATTACTACCCGGACGGGAAGCTCAGAAAAGTAGAATATCACACCAATAAGTCAGCTGGTTTCCTGATAAGATTCTACCACGACAACGGGCAGCTGGAAAAAGAAGGTATGGCTCAGGTAGTGGAGACCGAGCGGGAAATCCGGTATTTCTGGTACGGTACCTGGCAGGTATACGACAGGCAAGGGCAGTTCAGCCACACCGAGTATTATGAAAAAGGGAAGGAGATAAAGCTTAAGCTGGCCGAAGACTAGTCAAAAAACTAACTCAAGGTATAATACTCCTCCTTTTCCTTGTCGTGCAGCCGCAGGTAGCCATGAATAACCAGTTTGACCAGAATGCGGTAAGCCCGCCGCTCGGACAGGTTCGCCAGCTTCATGTACTGACGGAGCGTGATGCGCCGGTTCTCAGCCAGGTATACCAGGACAGACTGTTCATGCCGGTCCAGGGGCAGGCGCTCAAACCTGGGCTCCTCCGCCTGCAGCGCCTTGTTGACCATCTTGCTTGTTTGCACGCTGGTATCCCTGACCCGCACATACCCCCGCCAGTCGTCTTCCTTTACTTTAGCAAAATGCGGCTTCTGCGTACTTTCAGGCACCATCACTTTCAATACGGTGCAGCCATCGAGTTCTATTTCTTCATAACGCAGCGCAAGCGGCGGGTCGCAATAAAAGTTGGCAGCCAGTTCCAGCGTATGTTTCTCTTCCTCGGGGTCCACGCCGCATAGCACCCCATTGTCTTTCACCCCGATCAGGACAGTGCCTCCCCGGGTGTTGGCAAAGGACACGAGCGTGCGGGCGATCTTGTCCGGCTGGGTCACCCGCTGCTTGAAATCCAACTGGTCGTTTTCGCCCTGCAATATTAGGCGTTCGAGTTCATCCATGCTAAATAAGAGTAAGTGAGGTATAGCGTTACTGACAGCTATACCTGAACAGGGGTATACCTTCAGGGCATCAGCAGCTGCACCAGATTCGCTTTTGCTATACCTTATACGTGTAGCACGGAAAGGGCATAAAAAAAACGGGCTGCCTGGCCCGCTTTTGCTTTACGTAGTATCGTATTAGAAAGGCAGATCGTTGTCTGCGTCGCTGCTGTAGAAAGAAGGAGCTGATGTCGACTGAGCCGGAGCACCTGGCTGTGCGTTAAAGCCACCACTGGCTGCCGCAGCTTCTACACGCCATGCCTGCAGGTTCGTGAAATACATGGTTTGACCGTTCTTTGTGAAAGGCTTGCCGGTCAGGTTGAACGTAACTTTTACTTCGTCACCAGCTTTGAACTGGTCTACCAGGTTACACTTATCCTGCGTAAGCTGAAATTTGCAGTACTGTGTGAATGATCCGTCAGGAATCTCCAGTACGAACTCACGCTTTCTGAACTTTTCGCTTACTTGCTGCTCCTCAAACACCTCGTACAGCTTGCCTTGAATATCAAACGACATAAAATATACTTTAAATTGATAGATTGTTCTAAGTACAAATATACGAAATCTTTCCCTTACTCAGCCCGCAAAATCTGCTTTCCCGGTAAATTTTTACCTCATTTGGCTCCGTCCAAAACAGGGGGGGCATTACGGGCGTAGGAGGCTAAAACCAATACCTGCAACGCCATGAATAAGTTAGCCATTGCCATACATGGAGGAGCCGGCACCATCACACCGGCCTCCCTGACTCCTGAACTCGAAAAAGCGTACAGAGGAGCCCTGTCCCGTGCGCTCGAAGATGGCTACCGCGTGCTGACCGAAGGCGGCACGGCGCTTGATGCCGTGGAGCTGGCCGTGGTACGGCTGGAAGATTCCCCTTTGTTCAATGCAGGTAAAGGATCTGTGTTCACCAAAGAAGGCAAGCACGAAATGGATGCGGCCATCATGTGCGGCAAAACCCTTGAAGCAGGAGCCGTGGCAGGGGTGAGGAGCATCCGCAACCCGATCAGGCTGACGCGGGCCATCCTGGAACATTCGGATCATGTATTTCTGAGCGGCTACGGAGCCGAAGAGTTTGCCCGTAAATATGACGTTGCCTTTGAGCCGGAAGATTATTTTTATGATCCGTACCGTTACCAACAGTGGCGGGATGTACGCGACACGGACGTATTCATGCTCGACCATAGCAAAGAACGCAAGTTTGGTACGGTAGGGGCCGTGGCCCTCGACGCGTCGGGCAACCTGGCGGCTGCTACCTCTACGGGCGGTATGACCAACAAAAATTATAACCGGATAGGAGATACTCCGCTTATCGGCGCCGGCACCTACGCCAACAATACGACCTGCGCCATTTCCTGCACCGGGCATGGCGAGTTCTTTATGCGGGCGGTGGTTGCCTACGACGTATCCTGCCTGATGGAGTACAAGGGCTATACCTTGCAGCAGGCCTGCGATCTGGTGGTGATGGACAAACTAGTCAAATTTGGGGGAGAAGGAGGGCTTATCGCGGTAGACGCGGCAGGTAACATGGCTTTGCCCTTCAACTCGGCAGGTATGTACAGGGGCTGCCGCTCGACAGAAACCGATGCCATGGTGGCGATCTATAAAGACTGATTTTGAGCAGAGCTGCTAGCTCCCTGGCTCTGTCTGCAGCTCTTTTTTCTCAAGCGAGGCCATGTCTTTGAAGAACTTGCGGGTTTCAATATTATACACGTTCCCTTTGGCCAGCACATGCATCAGCATACCGGCTATTGCCACGGGTTTGCCGACCTCTATCTCCTTGATGTTGCTATACTCTACATGATGGCCGTCCGCAATCACGACCAGGTTGGAGCCGATGGTTTCTATGATGTGACCTTCCGTGATCAGCACACCGGTGTCTTCGCCTAATCCAATACCGACTGTTTTGGGATGCGTCACAACGGCTTCCATCAGCCTGCCGAAGCGCCCCCGGATCACGAAATGCGAATCTATGATCACGCCATCTATCAGACCGAAGCCCCTTCCAATCTTAACAGAGCCCCTCAGTAAGGATTCGGTCGAACTGCCCCCTTTGATCATGATCTCCGACATAACCATGGCACCGGCACTTGTTCCGGCAATGACAAATTCTTCGTGCCAGTAGCGCTGCTGCAGGATATTGAGTATTTCGGTCCCTCCGAAGATCCTGGTCAGGCGGGATTGGTCGCCACCGCTGAACATGACGCCATCTGCCTTTCTGATCCGCTCGATGTACTCAGCTTTATGGGCATCTTCCGCTTCCCGGATATGCATCAGGTTGATGTTTTCGGTGCCCAGGATGCCAAAGGCGCTTTCGTAGCGTTCCCCTACCTCTTCCGGTATTAGGGAAGCAGTCGTGATAACTTCTATGCGGGGATTTTCAGCCGGAATTTCACTCAGGAAGCGCTTGATTATGCCCAGCTCAAAGAAGTCAAGATAATATTTTTTCTTGGACTTCGGGTTCGGGTAGGATCCTTTGTCTTCATTTCCTCCAACTGCTATCAGCTTTCCTTTTGGTCTATCCACGTGCTATAAGGGTTTTCAAGGTTAAAATAATACGCGCAACTCTCGATGAGTAGTTAACCCGGGGCTAAGCCCCTCTAAGAGTACCTGATATTTTAAAATTCGTTACGCCGGGGCCCCACAAATGTATGCAATTACTCCCAGCCAGGATCATTCAG
>NZ_JSYF01000238.1:0-29047 GCF_054824225.1 Pontibacter sp. HJ8 | reverse complement strand
TTTTATAACAAAACTTCAGCTAAATGTGAGCAAATCCAATATAGTGGTTGCTCCAAAGCAGGGTTCGCTACTAAACAGGAATGTGAAGTATGTAAATGTAGCTAAAAGCTATAAAAAGAAACACATCGAACGCACAGCAGTTAGTACATTAATTCAACCCGGATGAAAGAAGCAAACTCACTTTTGGTAAGAGAAATGGTGGAAGATGACATAGAACATTTCATCCGCTACTGGGTAGATTCATCCTCGGCACATTTAGAAGGCATGGGTGTGGATGTAAGCAAGCGGCCTACCAGAGAGCAGATTGAAAATTTGGTCAAATCTCAGGTCACTCTCCCCATGGAAGAGAAAAAAGCTTACTTTCTGACCTGGATCAAAAACGGCCACCCTGTAGGGAGTTGTCATGTGAACCAGATTGCGTTTGGAGAACAGGCCTTTATGCATGTACACCTCTGGCAGTTGGAAAACAGACAGAAAGGAATCGGAGGTGCATTTGTAAAACAGTCGCTTCCGTTCTTTTTCGAAAACTTAAATTTAACCCAGCTATTTTGCGAGCCTTACGCACTCAATCCCGCACCAAATAAGACGGTAGAAAAACTTGGGTTTGAATTCGTCAGGCAGCATACAACCATTCCGGGAGTTTCTAACTTTGAGCAGGTAGTTAACCTGTGGAGGTTGACCAAAGAGCAGTATCAAGGAATAACGGCAGTATAACAACACCTATAAGCGGGGGCTCTATTTTATAGCACGAGCGCGTTAAACCACTCCCACATGAAAACACGGAATCTATTCCTGCTTCTCCTTCTCCCTTTCCTTTACTCCTGCAACAACGATTGCGAAGGGTTAGAATGTCTTTCAGAAAGCCATTTTGCCGTCACAATAAAGTCAGCTGAAAATGGGCAGGACCTGCTGTTTGGAAATGGCGCGACTATCAATCCAAAGGATGTGGAGGTATACTACCTCATGAACGGTATAAAAAAGGCCGCTCAGGTACACATAGCATCAAGCTCTGTAGAGGTATACCTGGAAAAGGGCTTCAGAGAGTATTACATCACGGCCCTGGACGAAACGGATAACATAGAGGTTGATTTCATCGAACGCCCCTCTTCAGAATGCTGCCCGAGCACCATTGAAATAAATCAAAGAACTGTGAACGGTAGCAAACTAGATGAAAACACCTGGGTTATAGACTTATTCAGATAAGCCGTCCTTATACCTGAAATGATAGGTATAGGTATAGGTATAGCTGCGTAGCCAGCTTTATAATGCCCGCAGCCACGGACAGGTCGCCACTGTCCCTACGAAACTTACTTTTCCAACTCCCAAACTTTCTAACGCTACAACAGTTCTCTGGCCGGGTCCCAGAACAGCTTTTCAAATTCCACCACCTGGTCATTTTTCACCTTTATCCCCTCCTTCTCCAGGTTTTCCTGCATGGCGTTGGGCTGTTCGAAGTGCTGCTTGCCCGTGAGCATACCGACCCGGTTCACCACCCGGTGAGCGGGTATCCGGGTGAGCGGATGGGAGGCGATCAGGGCCCAGCCTACCATGCGGGCGGAGCCCTTGGAGCCCAGGTAACTGGCAATGGCCCCGTAGGAGGTGACTCGTCCTTCCGGTATCAGTTTCACTACCTCATATACATCCTCAAAGAAGTTCTTTTTGCCTTCACTCATATTTTCCAGTATTTATTTTAAAGCTGTTTAAACCTATAAAGCCGGCGTTTGTCTTAGTGTTATACCTGTTTGTAGAGTACGTCTCCCGAATATTTTCTTATCCGGTTGTAACCTGTAAATTTATACGCCTTTATAGTTGTTACCTACTCATCAGGAGCCATTTCGGAATTTTATACCTTTGATGTCAGTTCATCCTATTGAAGGCATAACATAAATTGTTTAAAACGCTCAAAATGAACTTCATACCGGCCACCGCCGCAGCCATAGGTTACTCGTTGTAGAGCAGGATATTTTCAGGAGAAAGTGCCACAATTAGCAGGCCCTGATGATCACCGTAGCAGCATGAGCACAATAAAATAAAGCATAATAACCGACTGCACCTCAAACGCAGGCATTTTAAGAAGTGTAGCAATAATCTGACAAACAAAGGCCACCACTAAACGAATCTACATAACACCCTTACAACTTATGAAAATTAAATACATCATTTACGCCATACTTATACTTGGATTTGGTGCTTTGGTAGCTTATCGCATAAAGCAGAACAAGGGCGAGGGAGCCGGTGGTCCAGGCGTAGGTCCCGGCGGAGCAGGCAGAGGCGGCGCCATGCCGGCCATGCGTGTAAATGGCGTAGTGGTTGAACCTCAGAATTTCTCCAATTCCCTTGCCGTATCGGGCTCCATCGAAGCCAACGAGCAGGTACAGATCAGAACCCAGATTTCGGGCCTGGTTCGCTCCATCTCTTTCGAGGAAGGCAGCCCGGTAAGCAAAGGCCAGGTACTTCTGAAGATTGATGACTCGGAATTAAGAGCCCAACTGGCACAGGCACAGACCCGCCAAAGCCTTGCCGCTGAGAACGAGCGTAGAGCCGGCCTGTTGCTGAAAAAGGAAGCCATCAGCCGCGAAGAATACGACATCGCCCAATCGGAGCTCAAGTCAACCCAGGCCCAGACGCAACTTATCCGGGCACAACTGGACAAAACCACCATCCGGGCGCCTTTTTCGGGCCGCATCGGTTTGCGCTCTATTTCGGAGGGCACCTACATTTCACCCGAAACGATCGTGGCCAACCTGGTAAGCACCAACCCGGTCAAGATCACGTTCTCTGTTCCCGAAAAATACGCCAGCCAGGTGAAGGTGAATACGACATTAAACTTTACGGTGGCCGGATCGGATAAGAAGCAGACGGCAACTGTGTATGCCATCGAGCCTGGTATTGAATCCACTTCGCGCACCCTGCAGTTGCGGGCACGTGCCGCTAACCCCGACAACACCTTACGCCCAGGCAGCTTCGCCAACATCGAGCTGCCCCTGACGGTGATTAAGGATGCCCTGCTGGTACCTACTGAGGCCGTTATCCCGGTGCAGAATGGTAAAAAAGTTTTTGTTACGGAAAATGGTAAAGCAAAAGAAGTCATGATTGAAACATCTACTCGTACAGAGAAAGATGTACTGGTGACTGCAGGCTTGCAGGCAGGCGATACCGTGCTGACCACCGGTATCATGACGCTGAAGCCAGGCGCTCCGGTGAAAGTAGCTGTTGGAGAGAAATAGATAAAGCCTTAGACGTATGAGTTTATCCACCACAAGTATAAAGCGGCCCGTTTTCACGATCGTGATCAACCTGATGCTGATGCTCTTCGGCTTCATCGGGTATAGCTTTCTGGGAGTTCGAGAGTATCCGTCCATCGACCCGGCCATTGTTTCGGTAAGTACCAGCTACACGGGTGCCAACGCCGACATCATTGAGTCGCAGATCACTGAGCCGCTCGAAAAAGCCATTAACTCCATCGACGGTATCCGCAACATTTCTTCGTCGAGTAACCAGGGCCGGAGTAACATCAACATCGAGTTTAACCTCGATAAGAACCTGGAGGAAGCCGCCAACGACGTGCGCGACAAAGTATCGCAGGCGGTGCGCAGCCTGCCGCAGGATATCGATGCGCCGCCGGTCGTATCCAAAGCCGACGCCGACTCCGAGCCCATCATCACCATGACGGTGCAAAGCGCCAGCCGCGACCAGCTCCAACTCAGCGACTATGCCGAAAACGTAATTTCGCAACGCATCCAAACGATACCGGGTGTCAGTAGCGTACAGATCTGGGGGCAGAAACGCTACGCCATGCGCCTCTGGCTCGACCCGATGAAGCTAGCATCGTACGGGCTGACGGTTGGCGATGTACGCGCTGCCCTTAACCGCGAGAACGTAGAGTTGCCATCGGGTAAGATCAGCGGCGAAAACACCGAACTGGTGGTAAAAACGCTGGGTAACATGTCCACGGCCGAGCAGTTCAATAACCTGATCGTTAAGTCAGACGGCAACAAGATCATTCGTTTCAGTGATTTAGGTACAGCAGAGCTCGGCCCTGAAAACCTGGAAACGAAGATGAGCAACTCCGGCCAGCCGATGGTAGGTATGGCGATCATCCCGCAGCCAGGCACGAACTACCTCGATATCTCGGATAAATTTTATGAGCAGTTCGAGAAGCTGAAGAATGACCTGCCCGAAGACATCAAGCTGGATATTGCGATGGATAACACCATCTTTATCAAGCAATCCGTTACGGAAGTTGCGGAAACGATCCTGATCGCGCTGGTACTGGTAATCCTTATCATTTACCTGTTCTTCCGCGACTGGAGCATTGCCTTCCGTCCGCTCATCGACATTCCGGTATCCTTGATCGCCACGTTCTTTATCATGTACCTCTGCGGGTTCTCGGTGAACGTGCTCACGCTGCTGGCCATCGTACTGGCGACTGGTCTGGTAGTGGATGACGGTATCGTGGTAACAGAGAACATCTTCAAAAAAGTAGAAGAAGGCATGTCGCCGATCCAGGCGGCAATCAAAGGATCCAACGAGATTTTCCTGGCTGTAATTTCGATCTCTATCACGCTGGCAGCCGTGTTCCTGCCGGTGATCTTCCTGGAAGGCTTCGTCGGCCGCCTGTTCCGCGAATTTGGCGTGGTGATCGGAGCAGCGGTGCTCATATCAGCCTTTGTCTCGCTCACGCTCACGCCCATGCTGAACGCATACCTGATGAAGAGCGGCGGACATAAGAAATCAAGGTTCTACAACTTCACCGAGCCCTACTACGAGAAGATGAATAGCAGCTATGCCAGCGCCCTTGCCGGGTTTATGAAGCGCCGTTGGCTGAGCTTCCCGATCCTGATCGGTTGCCTTGGCCTGGCTGCGCTGGTTTATACCATGCTTCAGAAAGAAACCGCTCCGTACGACGACCGCAGCATGCTGCGCGTACAGGTATCGGCCCCTGAAGGTGCCTCTTATGAGTACACCGACCGCTTCATGAAGGAGCTCACGCAGCTGGTAAACGACTCAGTACCCGAAAAAGCGGTGAACCTGGTGATCACCTCGCCGGGATTTGGTGGCTCCGGTTCGGTAAACAGCGGCATGATGCGCCTGGCCCTGGTGCCGCCAACAGAACGCGAGCGCTCGCAGAAAGATATAGCAGACTACCTGACCGGCCAGACCCGTAAATATTCGGAAGGCAGGATCATGGTAACGCAGCAGCCAACCATTTCGGTAAACCGCCGTGGGGGCCAGCCGATACAGTACATCATCCAGGCCCCTAACTTCCAGAAACTGGAGGAAAAGGTACCAGAGTTCATGGAAGCAGCCAGCCAGGATCCTACCTTCTCGAACGTGGACGTCAACCTGAAATTCAACAAGCCGGAGATCAACATCACCATCGACCGGGAGAAGGCACAAAGCCTGGGTGTTTCGGTGATCGATGTGGCGCAGACGCTGCAGCTGTCCCTGAGCGGGCAGCGCTTCGGGTACTTTTTGATGAACGGCCGCCAGTACCAGGTAATGGGCCAGTTCGACCGCCCGGACCGCAACGACCCGCTGGACCTGACCTCGCTTTTCGTGCGCAGCAACACCGGACAATTAGTGCAGCTGGATAACCTGGTAACGATGACCGAGCGCAGCAGCCCGCCGCAGCTTTACCACAACAACCGATATATGTCGGCCACCATTTCGGCTGGCCTGTCGCCGGGCATGAGCATTGGCGATGGCATAGAAGCCATGGACCGCATCAAAGCGCAGGTATTAGACGAGACTTTCTCGACAGACCTGGGCGGAGAATCCCGTGACTTTGTGGAAAGTGGCTCGAACACCATGTATGCCTTTTGCCTGGCCCTGTTGCTGATCTACCTGATCCTGGCAGCCCAGTTCGAAAGCTTTGTCGATCCGCTCATCATCATCCTAACCGTGCCGATGGCGGTAGCAGGTGCCATGCTTTCGTTGTGGCTGTTTGGCCAGACCTGGAACATCTTCAGCCAGATAGGAACGATCATGCTCATAGGGCTCGTCACGAAGAACGGTATTCTGATAGTCGAGTTTGCCAACCAGCTCCGGGAACAGGGCAAGCCGAAGATGGAGGCCATCCTGGAAGCTTCCGAGGCACGCTTACGCCCCATCCTGATGACCAGCCTGGCCATTGCCTTGGGTGCGTTGCCGATTGCCCTGGCACTGGGAGCTGCTGCACAAAGCCGTATGGGTATGGGTGTGGTGATTGTGGGTGGTACCATGTTCTCCCTGATCCTGACGCTATTCGTGATCCCGGCCATTTATTCGATGTGGTCCAGAGAGCGCAAGCACCATCCGGAGTTCGAGCAGATAGAAGCCTACGAAAAAGCCACTGTATAACTAACCGATCAAATTCATCCTGCTACTTATATGAAGTATAAATTTGCTGTCCTGTATGCGTTGGTTCTTTCGTGTATACTTTCGGTAAGCGAGGCCAAAGCTCAGGACGTCCTGACACTTGAAGATGCTGTTAAGATTGCGCTGGAAAAAAATTTCGATATCAAACTGGTCGCCAACGACCTGGAGATAAATGTAAACAACGTGAACCGTGCCAATGCCGGCATGCTGCCTTCAGTTACTGGTAATCTTACCCAGAGCAATACCATCGAAAACAGCTTCCAAAACCGTGAAAACGGCACTGTAGTAGAGCGTAACTGGGCTAAAGGCTCTAACCTGAACTACGGCGTAAGTCTGAACTGGACCGTGTTCGACGGTTTTGGGATGTTTGCCCGGTATGACCAGCTAAAAGAGCTCCAGAAACTGGGCGAAGCTAACCTGCAGCAAACTGTACTTGGCCGCGTAGGAGATGTCATCAGCACCTACTACAACCTGGTGCAGCAGCAACAGCAGCTGCAGGCGCTTGATACCACCATGAACATCTCCCGCCTACGGGTACAAACGGCTCAGAACCGGTTCGAGATCGGGAAAGCGGCCCGCCTGGAAGTACTGAATGCGCAGGTGGATTTTAACACCGACACCACCAGCATGCTGCGTCAGCAGGAGCTATACCTGAACACCCAAACGCTGTTGAATGAGCTGCTGGGCCGCGATGTGAACCTGCGCTTCAGGGTGGTGGATGGCATTACGATCGATGAGCAACTGGCTATTGCTGATTTATCTGCGAAGGCCCTGCAGCAGAACCCTTCGCTACAGGCGGCTGTCATCAACAAGCGGGTAGCCGAACTCGATCTGAAACAGGTAAAAGCTAATCGAATGCCTACGCTTAGCGTCAATACAGGCTATAACTTTAGACGGGCTGAGTCAGCACTTGGCTTTTCGACATTATCTACCAATGATGGCTTGAATTATGGCGTATCGGCCTCGGTTAATGTTTTTAATGGATTTCTGCAACGCCGCAACGAACAAAACGCAGCCATCTCCATCAAGAGTGCCGAACTGGATTACGAACGGCTTACCCAGAACCTGAACGCGCAGTTGGCAATTGCCCATCAGACTTACCTGACGAGCCTTTCGCTGGTAAAACTGGAAGAAAAGAACCAGCAGATTGCCAAGCAAAACCTGGAGATTACACTGGAGAAGTACCGCCTAGGCAGCATTGCTCCGATCGAGTTCCGCGATGCTCAGCAGAACTTTGTGAATGCAACCGTTCGCTTCAGTACCGCTCAGTACCAGGCCAAACTGGCCGAGGTATCCCTGAAAGAAATAGCCGGCGTGCTGAACTTCTAAAATCAATCAGGGCTTTATCCGTCTTGCACCAACAGTAATATTAAAGTATAAAAGTATAGCCATGGCTATACTTTTATACTTTAAGGCTGTATCTTAGACCGGCACCACCAGGTGCGTTGTTGCACTTATGGAGCAGGACCTTTTCCAGACACTTGCCATTTCACTCGGACTTGGGCTATTGGTGGGCTTGCAGCGCCAGCACCAGAATACCCGTATTGCCGGCATCCGCACCTTTCCGCTCATTACACTTTTTGGTACCTTATCAGCATTGCTGGCGCAGGAGTTTGGCGGCTGGTTACTCGGGGCAGGTATGCTTGCTACGGCCGCAATCGTTGTGGTTGCCAACCTGATGAAGCGGCACGACCCGGAAGTAGATGTAGGCCAGACCACCGAAGCGGCCCTGCTGCTGATGTATGTGGTAGGTGCTTACCTGGTGCTGGGCAACACGACGGTAGCCGTGGCAGTAGGGGCAATAGTCGCCGTACTTCTCCATCTGAAAGAAACCCTTCACGACTTTGTCGCCCGCATCGGGCAAAAAGACCTGACGGCCATTATGCAGTTTGTGGTGATATCGCTGGTAATACTGCCGGTATTGCCCGACAAAGCGTATGGCCCCTACCAGGTACTCAACCCCCACAACATCTGGCTGATGGTGGTGCTGATCGTAGGCATCGGATTGCTGGGTTATTTTGTATACAAATTTTTTGGCAGCAAAGCCGGCACTTTCCTGGGCGGTGTGCTCGGCGGACTGATATCCAGCACGGCTACCACCGTCAGCTATGCCCGCCGCTCCAGGCAGGCCCAGGGAAGCACCAACCTGGCGGCTCTGGTCATCTTCATCGCCTCGACAGTAGCCTTCCTCAGGATACTGGCCGAGGTGGCTATCGTAGCTCCAGCCACGCTTTCCGAAGTAGCTCCGCCCCTGCTGGCCGTCATCGGGCTGATGTGTGTGACGGGGCTGGTGGCCTACTTTACCAACAAAGAAGAAGGTGACCAGATGCCGGAGCAGGAGAATCCGGCCCAGCTGAAAACCGCCCTGGTGTTCGGCGCCATCTATGCAGTCGTAATACTAGCTACCGCTTTCGCTAAAGACTACCTGGGCAGCAGTGGACTCTTCATTGTCGCTGTTATTTCCGGCCTTACGGATGTGGATGCCATCACCCTGTCGACCTCGCGGCTGATGCATGTCGGCAATCTTTCTCCTGCCAGTGGCTGGCGCATCATACTGGTTGCCGCGCTTTCCAACATTGCCTTCAAAGCTGCCCTGGTGGGCTTTATGGGCAACAAGCCCCTGTTGGGCAAAGTGGCCTTATTGTTTGGCATTGTGCTCCTGGGCGGGCTGCTTGTGCTCTGGCTGTGGCCAGAAGGTATAGCACTTTCCGCTTAACCCTTATACAAGCAGGCTCAGGAAGTCCTGCTTCCCGTTCAGGTACTCGAAGCCGAAGCCTTCGGCCTGCATCCGCGATTTGATCGCTTCCACATCGTGCGGCGCCTTTACTTCAATCCCTACAAAAACAGGCCCTTTTTCTTTGTTGTTCTTCTTGATGTACTGGAAATGGATGATGTCATCCTCCGGATGCAGCACCTTGTTAACGAATGTTCTCAGGGCGCCCGGTTGCTGGTTGAAGGTGACCATGAAATAGTGTTTCAACCCTTGGTGACGCATGGCGCGCTCCTTGATATCCTCCATGCGGGTGATATCGTTGTTGCTGCCACTGATGATACAGACCACATTTTTGCCAGCTATCTGATCGGCATAGGACTTAAGTGCTGAAATGCTCAGCGTACCGGCCGGCTCCAGCACCACGCCTTCTTCGTTGTACATCTTCAGGATGTCTTCGCATACCTGGCCTTCGGGTACCAGCACGATATCATCCAGCAATTCCCTGCAGATGGCAAAGTTCAGCTCACCGGGGCATTTCACGGCAGCGCCATCCACAAAGCTGTCGATCGTGTCCAGCGTCAGGCGCTGCTTCTCTCGTATGGATCGGTACATAGAAGGAGCTCCTAAGGGTTGCACCCCCACCAACCTGGTCTGCGGGCTCAGCTGCTTGAACACGCTCGAAAGCCCCGAAGCCAGCCCTCCCCCGCCGATAGGCATGAACAGGTAATCGATCTGAAACGAGACATCCCTCAGGACTTCCATACCTACGGTGGCCTGCCCCTCTATGACAGCCAGATCATCGAAAGGAGCAATGAAGGTGCTGCCCCGGCTGTCGCAAAATTCCTTGGCTGCCTGAAACGTATCATCATAAGTTGCCCCTGTGAGTACGATCTCTACCTTGTCTTTCCCAAAGAGCCGCACCTTGTTTACTTTTTGAGCCGGCGTGGCAGCGGGCATGAAAATATACCCTTTGATGCCCAGAAGCTGACAGGCGTAAGCCACACCCTGCGCGTGATTCCCGGCGCTGGAGCAAACGATCTCTCCTTCACGCTGGGAGAGCGGCAGCGTAGCCATCTTGTTATAAGCACCCCGGATCTTGTAGGAACGAACCACCTGTAGGTCTTCCCGCTTCAGGTAGATGTTTGCCCCATAATTCTGCGACAACCAAAGGTTTTGTAAAAGGGGCGTTTTAGTGATAACGCCCCTTAATCTTTGTGAAGCCTGCTCCACCTGCTGCAGCGAAACCAGGAATTTAGTATCTGTTATTTCTTTCTCCACTTCGTCTTATTTACTTAGGGAGCGTAGTTCTCTTACCTTGGCTCCCGTTTGCCATAATTCTGATTCGCGCAGTTCCTGCAGCTCGGCTTCGAGTTCCTGGCGGTAACCTGGTGTAGAACCGCGCTGTATCGTACGCTTGGCTTCAGTGCCCGAAGCCACGCTGTCGTAGAGATCGTTGAGTACAGGAAGAGTTGCTTCTCTGAATTTGCCTTTCCAGTCGAGGGCTCCTCGCTGCGCGGTTACCGAGCAGTTGGAGAACATCCAGTCCATGCCATTTTCGCCTACCAGGGGCACTAAGCTCTGGGTCAGTTCTTCTACTGTTTCATTGAACGCTTCGGAAGGTGAGTGCCCGCGCTGACGCAGCACCTGGTATTGCGCCTCGATGATGCCGGCCAGTGCCCCCATCAGAACGCCCCGCTCGCCGGTCAGGTCACTGTATACTTCTTTCCGGAAGTCGGTCTCGAACAGGTAGCCGGAACCAATACCGATGCCCATGGCGATAGCTTTTTCGTAAGCCTTGCCTGTTGCATCCTGATACACAGCAAAAGAAGAATTCAGGCCGCCGCCCTGCAGGTATAGCCGGCGCAGACTGGTACCGCTTCCTTTGGGTGCCGCCAGGATAACGTCAACATCAGCAGGCGGTACGATGCTGGTATGCTCATGGAATGTGATGCCAAAACCGTGGGAGAAATACAGGGCTTTACCGGCTGTAAGTCTTTCTTTGAGGGTAGGCCATACGGCGATCTGCCCGGCGTCTGAGAGCAGGTTGGCGATGATGGTGCCACGCTCTGCCGCTTCTTCTATCGTAAAGAGCGTTTCGCCCTCTACCCAGCCGTCCGCCAGTGCCTTTTGCCAGGAAGCAGAATCCTTCCGCTGTCCTACGATCACGTTGAAGCCGTTGTCACGCAGGTTTAACGCCTGTCCCGGGCCCTGCACGCCATAACCGATCACAGCGATCACTTCATTTTGCAGTACCTCCCGCGCTTTTGCCAACGGGAATTCTTCGCGTGTTATTACAGTTTCGTCTACTCCTCCGAATTTGATAGTTGCCATTGTTTGATTTGTTTTAAGGTTGGTTGATTTGATTTCTTTTTGGGACACAGGACGCAAGACACATGACGTAAGACTTTGGGTATTTCAACTAAGATTTATACTTACCCTTCGCTCAGACTAAAATTTGTGTCTTGATACTTGTGTCTTGATAATTGATACTGAAAAACTACATGGTGAAGACTTTCTCGCCGCTGCTCAGGTACTCGTTC
Organism: Pontibacter sp. HJ8; assembly: GCF_054824225.1. Lineage (NCBI taxonomy): Bacteria > Pseudomonadati > Bacteroidota > Cytophagia > Cytophagales > Hymenobacteraceae > Pontibacter > Pontibacter sp. HJ8. The sequence goes on along the minus strand of NZ_JSYF01000238.1, from coordinate 17,434 downwards.
TCCACTACCTCGTCGTGGGGTTCGCTTTCCTCGAACTCCTGCAGTTTCCGGTGGAAGCCGTCGCTGGCCTTGATGATGGCGATGCGGGCGCTGCGCACAAACTCAATGAGGCCATAAGGTTCAAGCACCTTGATCAGCTTGTCTGTTTCCTCGCGCTGGCCGGTGGTTTCGAACACCGTATAGTCTTTCCGGATCACCACGGCGCGGGCACCGTTCTCCCTGAGCAGACGCTCCACTACGGCGCGCTCGGCAATCACATCGGTAGGCACTTTGTAGAGCGCCATTTCCTGCCAGATCACGTCCTGGTTGGTGTTGAAGTATACTTTCAGCACACCCACCTGCTTTTCGATCTGCCCGGCAATCTTGCGCACCACTTCTGCCGTCTCTGTGATCACGATGTTGAAGCGGTGAATGCCTTCAATTTCCGAAGGCGAAGTGTTAAGGCTTTCCACGTTGATCTTTCTTCGGGAGAAGATGATGGCAACGCGGGTCAGGAGCCCGATATGGTTTTCGGTGTATACCGTGATGTTAAACTCCTGCTTGTCGGTATGGTTCTCGTTACGCATACTTATACTTGTTTATGCTGCTATTATTTCAGCCTGATCTCGCTTACACTACAACCCTGCGGCACCATCGGGAACACATTATTTTCCTTGGTAACCATTACCTCCAGCAGGAAAGAACCTGGATGCGACAGCATTTCCTGCAGCGCGTTCCTTAGTTCCTCGCGTTCGCTAACGCTTCTGCCGCTGATGCCGTAGCCGCCGGCAACTTTCACAAAGTCCGGACTGGCGATGTCTACAAAGGAGTAGCGGCGCTCGTGGAAGAGTTCCTGCCACTGCCGTACCATGCCCAGAAACCGGTTGTTGAGGATCAGGATCTTTAAATCCACTCCGCTCTGCATGATGGTGCCCAGTTCCTGCAAGGTCATCTGGAAACCACCGTCACCGATCACTGCTACTACGGTTCTGTCGGGTGCGCCGAACTTGGCGCCGATGGCAGCCGGTAAAGCAAAGCCCATTGTGCCCAGGCCACCACTGGTGATGTTGCTGCGGGTATGGTTGAGTTTGGCATAGCGGCAGGCCACCATCTGGTGCTGCCCTACATCCGTCACCACGATGGCGTTGCCGGCAGTCAGCTCGTTCAGCTGCTGCACCACCTCGCCCATGGTTAGCTCCCCGGAAGTAGGAAAAAGCTCCTCCCGTATCACGACATCAATTTCCTTGTCGCTATACTGGCGGAATTGCCCGAGCCACTCCCGGTGAACTTTGGCTTCTACCAGCTTAGTCAATTGGGGCAGTGTTTCTTTGCAATCACCCCAGACAGGCACTGTTACCGGCACGTTCTTGCCGATCTCGGTCGGGTCAATGTCCAGGTGAATCACTTTGGCTTGTTTGGCATATTTGTCCAGGCGCCCGGTTACGCGGTCGTCGAAGCGCATGCCGATGGCAATCAGCACATCACATTCATTGGTGAGCACGTTAGGGCCATAGTTGCCGTGCATGCCCAGCATGCCCACATTCTGCGGGTGGTCAGTTGGCAGTACGCCCGCGCCCATGATGGTCCAGGCTGCAGGTATACCGCTCTTCTCGATAAAAGCCTTGAATTCTCTTTCTGCTGTCCCCAGCATCACGCCCTGTCCCCAGAGCACAAATGGTTTTTTTGCCTGATTGATTAGTTCGGCTGCCTGCACGATATACTCGGGCCGCACAATGGGTTTTGGCCTGTAGCTGCGGATATGTTTGCAGGGCTGATAACCGGTAAACTCGAAAGCTTGCAGTTGGGCGTTTTTCGTGATATCGATCAGCACAGGTCCCGGACGGCCACTTCGGGCAATGTAGAAAGCTTTCGCCATCACATCCGGAATTTCGCTTGCATCCGTCACCTGGTAGTTCCATTTGGTTACCGGGGTGGTGATGTTGAGAATATCAGTCTCCTGAAAAGCGTCCGTGCCCAACAGGTGCGCATACACCTGCCCGGTGATGCAAACAAGCGGCGTGCTGTCGATCTGTGCATCGGCCAGTCCGGTTACCAGGTTCGTGGCACCGGGACCGCTGGTGGCAAACACCACCCCTACCTTGCCCGATGAGCGCGCATAGCCCTGGCCGGCATGGATGCCTCCCTGCTCGTGGCGCACCAGCACATGGTTCAGCTTGTCGGTATAATCATACAGGGCATCGTATACCGGCATGATGGCGCCGCCCGGATAGCCAAAGATCGTTTCTGTACCCTCAGCCAGCAGGGAAAGGATAACAGCTTCGGCTCCTGACACTGTTTTTGCCTGATCAGGCACTATGGGGGCTGGTTTCTCTTTCGTTAACATGGGCTTCTTCTAAATCGGTTATACATCCGTTACTGGCATCGCTCACAGTGCGTATATACTTGAGCAACACGCCTTTGCCCACTTTTTGGGCTGGCCGCTCCCACTTGTCGCGGCGGAGGCTCAGCAGCGCGTCCTCCACTTGCAGATGGATCGTATTGGTGTTGGCATCCAGTGTGATCCAGTCGCCGTCTTCGACCAGGGCCAGCGTGCCGCCGTCATACGCTTCGGGACAGACGTGCCCGATCACAAAGCCGTGCGTGCCGCCCGAGAAACGACCATCGGTGATCAGGGCTACTTTGTCGCCCAGTCCAGCTCCCATAATGGCAGAAGTAGGTTTCAGCATTTCCGGCATGCCGGGTCCACCTTTGGGGCCTACATAGCGAATCACCACGACCTGCCCGGCCTCGATCCTGCCCATGGCTATACCTTGGTTGAGTTCTTCTTCTGAGTTGAACACGATCGCCGGACCCTCAAAGGTCATTCCTTCCTTGCCTGAAATTTTGGCAACAGCACCTTTTGGTGCCAGGTTACCATACAAGGTCTGGATGTGACCATCTGCCTTGATCGGGTTGGACAGGGGCCGAAGCAGGTCCTGTTCTTCACCCAGCGGCTTTACATCGGCCAGGTTTTCAGCCACCGTTTTACCGGATACTGTCAGCAGATCGCCCGTGATCAGGCCTTCGTTGAGCAGTGTCTTCATCACAGCCGGCACGCCTCCCAGCGCCGAGAGGTCTTCCATCAGGTATTTGCCGCTCGGCTTTAGGTCTGCCAGCACCGGCACCCGGTTGCTCACTGCCTGGAAGTCTTCGAGCGTCAACTTTACCCCCGCTGCATGCGCAATGGCGATCAGGTGCAGCACGGCATTGGTAGACCCACCCAGCACGGTGATCAGCACCAGGGCATTTTCGAAGGCTTCCCTTACGAGTATGTCCCGGGGTTTCAGGTCCATTTCCAGCAGGCGCAGCATGTACTCACCTGTGCTCAGGCATTCATCCTTTTTGGACTGGCTGACAGCCGGCGATGACGAAGAAAAGGGAACTGACATTCCCAGCGCCTCGGCCGCAGACGCCATGGTGTTGGCTGTATACATACCGCCGCAGGCACCTGGTCCCGGACAGGCATTCCGGATGATCCCTCTGTAATCTTCTTCTGAAAGCTGACCGTTGAGCTTCTTTCCGTAGGCCTCAAAACAGGAAACGATGTTTAGCTTTTCCCCTTTGAACTCGCCCCCTTTTATCGTGCCGCCATATACCATCAGCGAGGGCCTGTTGAGGCGAGCCATGGCCATGAGCGAACCGGGCATGTTTTTGTCGCAACCCACCACACAGGCCAGCCCATCGTAGTTGTGTGCGCCGGTTATGGTTTCGATGGAATCGGCAATGATCTCCCGCGATACCAGGGAGTAGTTCATCCCCTGGGTGCCGTTGGTGATGCCATCGCTCACACCGATCGTGTTAAACCGAAGCCCTACCATACCTAGTTTGTTCACCCCCTGCTTCACCTCATCAGCCAGGCCGTTGAGGTGCATGTTGCAGGTGTTGCCGTCAAAGCCTGTGGAGCAAATACCGATGAAGGGCTTGCGCAGGTCTGCCTCTGAGAGGCCGGCCCCGATCAGCATAGCCTGTGATGCGGGGAGGCTATCATCCTGGGTATAAATGCGGCTGTATTTATTCAGTGCCATAATTGTTCTCTTACTATTTTTTCTACTTGTCAAGATTGCAGCGCCTTCAGGGTGACAGAAGGCAGGCTGAAAACGCCAGCTATACTTCTGTGCTTCTAAAGGAATGTCTTTCCGGAGGGCGTCTTCCGCCACCGTATGCGAAGCAATTTCTACCCTTTCCTACTGCTACCGAAAGCGTTTGTAGACTTACGTACTATTTCTAAGCGCTGCAACAACATCTTTAACTAATTAATTATCAGTTGTTTAATAATTAAGATATACATTTTCTACGTCTAGAAAACAACCAGCTTTTACTTGCTTTCTATACCTGGCAGCCCATTACGGAAAGCGTACCAACGCTATTCCGGAGGCAGATCCAGCTTTCTAAACCGGTAACACGGAGGTGACAGAACGCCCGGTCACCAGCGCTGAATACTGCGCGGCCAAAGCGGCGCCGATGGTGTCGGAAAACGGCTTTTCGAAGACATGGCTGTCTATAGAGGACACGCCGATTACTTCAGCGGCTGTGCCGGTAAGGAAGGCGCCTTCTGCTTCCTGCAGTTCTTCGGGTCTGAAGAATCGCTCGTGTACTTTGATACCAGCTTCCCGGGCAAGGTCGATAACGGTGCTGCGGGTTATCCCTTTCAAAATGCTTCCTGCCGGTGCGGTATACAACTCGCCGCCTTTTTCAAAGAAGAAGTTGGAGCCCGGCCCTTCGGCTACAAAGCCATTCATATCGAGCAGGAGCGCCTCGTCGTACCCTTTGGCTTTGGCATCGGAACTGGCGATGATAGAATTGGGGTAGTGTCCGGATATTTTGGCTTCGATGGGCACTGACTTGGGATTAGGCCGTTCGTAGGGTGAGACCATCAACCGCAGGCATTGGTCTCCGAGGTATTTGCCCCACTCCCAGGCGGCAATGAACAGATTGCTCGTTGCAGGTGTCTTTATCCCCATATTGGGTTCACCGGCATATACCAGCGGGCGAATGTAGGCATCCGTAAAATGGTTCTTTTCGAGCAGCCTGTACGTGAGGTCTGTCATCTCCTCTACCGAATAAGCTAGCGGCAGACCTACCGCCTGGCAGGAATAATGCAGACGCTCGTAATGCTCTTTTGCCTTGAAAATACGCGTCCCTGCCGGCGTGGTATAGGACCGGATGCCTTCAAAAGCGGCAAAGCCATAGTGAAGCGACTGGGCATAAATGCTACAAGTGGCTTGGTCAGCTTTTATAAAGTTGCCATCCAGAAAAACGATCGTGTTGTTGTTAAAATACATGGTTAGCGAATTGGTTAATATGATTAAGGTGAGAGTTTTATAAAGTAAAAAGCCTTTCCGACCGGGTAGTCAGAAAGGCTTTCTTGAGGCAACAGAAGTCCGTTTCTTCAACCCGGTGGCTGAGAGATAAGAATAATAATGACTAGAATGACTGCAGCTATCGGGTACATGTAGCGTAATTTCCTAAAGTGTTCTAAACAAAAACAGCCGTCTCTTGCGGGAGACGGCTGCCAAAGTATATCTATAATATCGCTTTCAGTTTCAGCAAACCATCTCCATTCCGCGTGTAATGACCACGAGGCTAATAATGACGATGACTGTGATTTGCTTTTTCATATAATGTTGGCAAATGTAATGCTTTTTCAATCATACACATACACTGTCTGAAATAAAATTTGAAATTTATACTTTTAACCAACTGTAAATTAAATTATTACAAAAACATTTGGGTTCATAAAGCCTTGCATGCAAGGTATAGTATACTATACCTGACAGAACCTCGCTGCTTCAAGTAGCGGCTTTCAAAGCAACCTTATCCGGTCAGATAATGGTGCTTAAACCTACCTCCATGTTGTTCCGTTGGGGCAGGCTGCCCATACCTTCCAGCACACAGTAAGCGATAAAGCTTCCTACCTGCTCGGTGGTATAGGGGGAATCGGCGTTCAGCTCCGGCGTCAGCACCCTGTTTTTCAAGGCATTCTGCACAGCTTCTTTCACGGCGTCAGCTTCCGTTTGTAGGCCAAAGTGCTCCAGCAACATGGCGCCCGACAAGATCGCTGCGATCGGGTTGGCTATACCTTTGCCTTTTGCCTGCGGGTAAGATCCATGGATCGGCTCAAACAGTGACACGATATTTCCGACGGAGGCCGATGGCAGTAAACCAAGCGAACCGGCAATCACAGAAGCCTCATCCGAAAGGATATCCCCGAACATGTTCTCGGTGAGCATCACGTCAAACTGGCGCGGATTGAGGATCAGCTGCATGGCGGCATTGTCCACAAACAGGTAGTCTACTGCTACCGTCGGGTATTGCGCAGACAGGCCCTGTACCACCTCCCGCCACAGCCGGGAAGTTTCGAGTACGTTGGCTTTATCGACCAACGTAAGCTTGTTGCGTCTGTTTTCAGAAGCCTGGAAGGCAAGATGGGCAATGCGGGTGATTTCTTCGCGGTTGTAGGTACAGTGATCGTACGCCTCATCTGCCGTACGGCCTTTGTCCCCGAAGTAGATGCCGCCTGTCAGTTCCCGGAAGATGAGCATGTCCGCTCCGGCAATGCGTTCGTTCTTTAAGGGGGAGTGATCGAGCAATACGTCGTAAGCGGTAACCGGGCGGATATTGGCAAACAGCCCCAGCGACTTGCGCAGCTGCAGCAGGCCCTGCTCCGGCCGTACTTTGGCTGCAGGATTATTGTCATACTTCGGATCACCGATAGCGCCCAGCAATACCGCATCGGCGTAATAACAGGCTTCCAGTGTTTCCTCGGGCAGCGGGCTGCCTGTAGCGTCTATGGCGCAGGCACCCATCAGGTGGCTCTCAAAGGTAAAGCGGTGGCCAAATCTTTCTGCTACTGCCTCCAATACCTTGATGGTTTCATCACAGACCTCGGGCCCGATGCCGTCACCGGGCAGTACAACGATCTTCTTATTTAATATCTCCATGCTCTTGTACTTTCGTATGCTTCTATCGCCTCTTTCTGGCTCACTAAAAAATCAATGTCATCATAGCCTTTGATCAGGCACTCTTTCTTATAAGGATCGATCTCAAAGGGTATACGTTTTCCGCTCGCCGGGAGGAAAAGTTCCTGCTCGGGCAGGTTCACTTCAAACACCGTCTGCGGATCGGCATCCACCAGGGCAAACAACTCCTGCAGTACTTCGTCCGATACCTGCAAGGGCAGCAGACCGTTGTTGAGGGCGTTACCCCGGAAAATGTCAGCGAAATAGCTGGAGATCACAACACGGAAACCGGCATCGTAGATGGCCCAGGCGGCGTGTTCACGGCTGGAGCCGCAGCCAAAATTTTTTCCGGCCAGAAGTACCTGCCCACTGTAGCGGCTGTTGTTCAGCGCAAAATCGGTTTTGAGTTCGCCGCTGCCGTTGTAGCGCCAATCCCTGAAAAGGTTCTCACCAAAGCCTTCCCTGGAAGTAGCTTTCAGAAAGCGGGCAGGTATAATCTGGTCGGTATCGATATTTTCAATCGGCAGGGGAACAGCTCCTGTCCGGATGATTTCAAACTTCTCCATTAGTTGAGGTATTGGGTTATGTCCACGATCCTGCCTTCCACTGCCGTGATCGCCGCTACCAGGGGGCTGGCCAGCAGCGTGCGGGAACCCGGTCCCTGGCGTCCTTCGAAATTCCGGTTGGAAGTCGAAACACAATAAGCACCGGCCGGAATTTTGTCTTCGTTCATGGCCAGGCAGGCACTGCAGCCCGGTTCACGGAGCTCAAAGCCTGCATCGGCCAGCAGCTTGTCCAGGCCTTCCTGGCGCGCCTGCAACTCCACCTGCTTCGAACCCGGCACAATGATGGCCTCCACATGGCTGGCTTTCTGTTTCCCTTTCACATACTCCGCTACAAGGCGCAGGTCTTCGATGCGCGAGTTGGTGCAGCTGCCGATAAACACATAATTCACTTCTTTGCCGAGCAGGGATTCGCCGGGCACAAAACCCATGTACTGCAACGATTTGTCGAAGCTGGCGGTCTCACTGGCCGGAACGTCTGTAGGTATAGCAGCATTGATGGCAATGCCCATACCGGGGTTGGTGCCATAGGTGATCATCGGGGTGATGGCGGCTGCATCGAACTGGTATTCGGCGTCAAACGTGGCTCCTTCTTCGGTATACAGGGTGTTCCAGTAGGCCAGCGCCTGCTCCCATTGCTCTTCCTGCGGCGCATACGGCCGCCCTTTCAGGTAGGTATAGGTGGTCTCGTCCGGAGCGATCATGCCGCCACGGGCTCCCATCTCGATGCTCATGTTGCACACCGTCATGCGGCCTTCCATACTCAGGGAGCGGATGGCGCTGCCGGCATACTCTACAAAATAACCGGTCGCCCCGCCGGTTCCCAGCTGGGCGATCACGTAGAGGATCAGATCTTTGGCCAATACGCCTTTTCGCAGCTCTCCATCGAGCGTGATTCGCATTTTCTTAGGACGGCTGAGCAGTAAACACTGCGTCGCCATGACCTGGGTCACCTGGCTGGTGCCGATCCCAAAGGCAATGGCTCCGAAGGCGCCGTGCGTGGAGGTATGGCTATCGCCGCACACGATTGTCATACCGGGCTGCGTCATCCCCAGCTCGGGTCCGATCACGTGCACAATGCCCTGGTTGGGGTGGCCCAGGCCAAAAAGTTCTACGCCATACTTTTCACAGTTAGCGGTCAGTTTATCTACCTGATGGCGTGACAGCTGATCCTGTATGGGCAGGTGCTGGTTCCGGGTAGGCACGTTGTGGTCTGCGGTGGCGACGATCTGTGACGGACTGTAGAGCGGCAACTGGCGCGCCTCCAGCTCGTCAAAAGCCTGCGGACTGGTCACTTCATGTATCAGGTGCTTGTCGATGTAAAACACGTCCAGGCCACCTGCGATGGAACGCACCACGTGGGCATCCCATATCTTATCAAATAAGGTCCTCTTCATCCTAATTCTCCACTAACAGGTTTTCCTTTTCTACCAACACATGCAGATCCTTGTCATGCACTTCTTTGGCACGGTCTGCCACCTGCAGGAAAGATTCGTATGCTTTATCCAACGTAGTTTTGTCGAAATTGTAACCGATCTTCTGCAGGCGGAAAGCCAGCGCAGCCCTTCCGGATCGCGCCGTCAGCACGATAGAAGAATCCATTCCCCCGACATCCCGCGGATCGATGATCTCATAGGTTTCTCGGTGCTTGATCACGCCATCCTGATGAATGCCACTGGAGTGGGAAAATGCGTTTGCGCCCACAATGGCCTTGTTGGGTTGTACCGGCATGCGCATCATATGCGACACCATGGCCGAAGTTTCGGTAAGCAGTTTGCTGTTGATGTTGGTCTGCAGGTTCAGGTAGGGGTGCTGCCGCATGATCATCACCACTTCTTCCAACGCGGTATTGCCCGCGCGCTCTCCCACGCCGTTGATGGTACACTCGATCTGGCGGGCGCCGTTGACTGCGCCTGCAATGGAATTGGCCGTAGCAAGGCCCAGATCATTGTGGCAATGAGTAGAAAGGATCACGTTCCCGATGCCTTTCACGTTTTCGTAGAGGTACTTTATCTTAGCGCCGTATTCCTCAGGCAGGCAATAACCTGTTGTGTCCGGTATATTGAGCACGGTGGCTCCGGCCTTTATGGCTGCTTCGCATACCCTGGCCAGAAACACGTTGTCGGTTCGGCCGGCATCTTCGGCATAGAACTCCACATCCTCTACATATTTTTTAGCAAATCTGACGGCAGCCACGGCACGCTCCAGTACTTTGTCCTGGGTGGTGCGCAGCTTGTGTACGATGTGCGATTCGGAAGTACCTATACCTGTGTGGATACGCGGGCGTACTGCTGCCTTCAGGGCTTCGGCAGCCCGCAGTATATCCTCCTCCACTGCCCTGGAAAGTGCACAAACCGTAATCTCTTTGGTCTGAGCGGCAATGGCTTTTACTGCCTCAAAGTCTCCGGGGCTCGAAACCGGAAATCCAGCCTCTATCACATCCACCCCCAACAGCTCTAACTGCCTTGCAATCACTAGCTTCTCCTCCATATTCAGCTTGCAGCCGGGTACCTGCTCGCCGTCCCGCAGTGTGGTGTCAAAGATTTGTATTTTCTGGACCGACATAGTTAATTTGATTTCTCTATTGCTAAAAAAGTCTATACTTTGAGGGCAATTAAGGCCTTAACGGGCAACTTCAAAAACAATTTTCAGAAAGGCTTACTATTTCCAATAGTGAAATTCCAAAGCATAACGCCCTGAAAACCAATAAATTACTTCACATTCAAATACAATGGCTACCGAAACTACCGATCCCGTTTTTCAACTGGTAAAAACCCTGACCAAATCTGAGAAAAGACATTTCCGTCTTTTTGCCAAGCGGCAGGGAGCCACGGAGGGATTAAAATTTTTGCAGCTGTTTGATGCGCTTGACAACCTGGGCATGTATGAGGAGGAGAAGGTACTGGAGCTGGCCCCCGCCCTGAAGAAGGCACAGCTCGCGAACATGAAGGCCAATCTTTACAAAAACGTGTTGTCCAGCCTTCGCCTCTACCACGCCAGCCAAAACATGGACATACAGCTGCGCGAGCAACTGGACTATGCGCGCGTGCTCTATAACCGGGGCCTCTACCAACAGAGCCTGAAAATGCTGGAGAAGGTAAAAACACAGGCGCAGCAGGCAGAGATGCATCATACGGCCCTCGAAGCCCTGGATTTCGAAAAGATGATCGAGTCCCAGTACATCACCCGGAGCCTGGCCGGAAGAGCAGATGCTTTGTCGGAAGAAGCCATGAGCATCACTGCACAGGTCACCCGGATTCACAGGCTATCCAACCTGGGACTTCGCATGTACGGGCTCTACATCAAAGTAGGGCACGCCCGCAACGATGAAGACTACGAACGCATTACGGCCTACTTCCAGGAGCATCTGCCAGAAGTGGAACTGCGGGATGCCGGCTTTTTTGAGAAGCTCTACTTTTATCAGTCGCATGTCTGGTATTATTACATTGTGCAGGACTTCCGCTCCGCTTACCGGTATGCGCAAAAGTGGGTGGATCTTTTTGAGCAACATCCGACCATGAAAGAGAAGCAGGCGCTGCTCTATATCAAAGGCTTGCATAACCTGCTGGCGGCTTTGTTTAACATGCTCTACCATAGCAAGTTCAAGGAAGTATTGCAGCAGCTGGAGGATTTTTCTGCGGACGAAAAAAGGCGCAGCAGTCCCAATACCGAAATGCTGCTGTTTCTCTACATCGAGACCAACCGGATCAACCTGTACTTTATGGAAGGCCGGTTTACGGAGGGGCTGGAGTTTGTGCCCGCCATACTGGATAAGCTGGAGTACTTTAAAGCGCAGCTGGATCCGCACCGGAAACTGATCTTCTACTTCAAGATAGCCAGTTTATACTTTGGCAGCGGAGACAACTACAAAGCAATCGAGTACCTCAACAAGATCATCCGGTTCAAGGACCTCAGCCTGCGGGAAGACCTGCAATGCTTTGCCCGTATCCTGAACCTGATCGCCCACTACGAAGCCGGTGAGGACGAGGCATTGGAATACCAGATCAAGTCCGTCTACCACTTCCTGGGCAAGATGAATAACCAGCAGCAGATGCAGGTGGAGATCTTCCGGTTCCTGCGCAAACTGGGTGATATTGCACCCCACGAACTCAAAGACGCGTTCATTGCCCTCAAAGATAAACTCGAAAGTATAGCCGCCAATCCGTTTGAGCGCAGGCCGTTCCTATACCTGGACATCATCTCCTGGCTCGAAAGCAAAATAGAGAACATCCCCGTGCAGGAGGTGATGAAGCGTAAATTCAAAGCCATGAAGTAACCGGCGTTTCTACAGGTATACCGGCACCTTTCCCTTTACTGTTCTCCCCTGTTTTTCCTGCCCTCCTGAAGTTTTGTGTCGGATAACACAGCACTTCAGGAGGGCGCTTTGCATGCTTTTTATTTTCTCGACAACTGGTTTTGCGAGTTCACGGACTCCTGGTGTATGCTGTTGAAGAGTTGGGTCACGAACTCTCCGTTCAGATTTCGGCTGGCCGCCTGGCTGGCATGCTTGGTCAGCAGTTCGGCCCATCTTTCTTCCTGCATGATGGCCATACCGTGTCGTTTTTTGTACTGCCCGATCTCGGTAGCCACCTGCATGCGGTAGCTCAGCAGATCGATCAGTTGCTCGTCTATGTAATCGATGGAACTGCGCATGTTGTTCAGATCGGCCATGGCCAGTGTGTCGGTTGGCTGGTTTTTGGCTTTCAGTTTCGCCAGCAGACCCAGCAGCGTTTTGGGAGTGATCTGTTGGGCCGCATCGCTCCAGGCGGCATCCGGGTTGATGTGCGTCTCGATCATGAGTCCGTCCATGTCGAGGCCCAGCGCCGTTTCGGCTATACCTGCCAGGAGCTGACGGTTGCCTGCAATGTGACTGGGATCGTTGATGAGCAGGATATCCGGACGCTGCGCTTTGAGGGCAAGCGGCATCTGCCATTCCGGATTGTTGCGGTAGATGGATTTTCCGAGTGGGGAAATACCCCGGTGAATGGCACCCGGGTTGCTTATACCTGCTTTTTCCAGGCGTTCGATGGCGCCAAGCCACAGGTTCACATCCGGGTTAACCGGGTTTTTTACCAGTACCGGAATGTCCACTCCCTGCAACGCATCGGCAATCTCCTGTACGGCGAACGGATTGGCGGTCGTGCGTGCGCCGATCCACAACACATCGATGCCATGTTTGAGGCACTCCTGTACGTGGTCTTTGTTAGCCACCTCCGTTGCTACGCGCAACCCGGTTTCTTCCTTCACCCGCTGCAGCCATACCAATCCCTGGGTACCAATCCCTTCGAATAATCCCGGACGCGTTCTTGGCTTCCAGATGCCGGCTCTGTAAATACTTACATCCGTTGCCTTGAGCTGGTGCGCTACGGCCATCACCTGTTCTTCTGTTTCGGCGCTGCAGGGACCTGCTATGATCAGGGGTTGTTCTTTTGTATTGGTTGGCCAGGTTGTCATCTTTTCCATGGTATTCTGATGTTTTGTATGCTAAGTTGAGTTTTATTTCTTTGTTCAATTGTTATGCTTGTGGAGTGCTGCAGAGCTCGTGCTTCCGTATCCGCTCCAGCAGGGTGGCCAGTATGTCGGCAGGCTGCGTGAGCGATACCCGCACGTAGCCGTGGCCATTCTGCCCGTAGACCGGGCCCGGTGCGACAAACAGGTCGAAGGTGTCGAGCAGGTAATCGCCGAAGGCAAAGCTGTCCTGCCAGGTGGCAGGTATTGCTGCCCAGATGTAGAGGCCTGCACCGCCGGAGCTGTAGGTGCATTGCAGCGCATCCAGTACCTGGCACACGAGCTGCTTTCTTTCCCGGTAGGTGTTATTCAGGGGTGTATACCACTCTGCTCCGGCTGTCAGGGCCACGGTGGCCGCGTCCTGTATCGGCCGGAAGATGCCTGTATCGGCGTTACTTTTCATCTTGGCCACGGCATCAACAAAGGGAGCGCTGCCGGCCAGTACGCCCAGGCGCCAGCCCGGCATGTTATGGGATTTGCTCAGCGAGTTAAGCTCTACGGCCACTTCTCTGGCGCCAGGTATGCTCAGTATGCTCAGCGGTTCTTCGTTCAGGATCAGCCCGTAGGGGTTGTCGTGGCAGAGCAGGATCTGGTGCTTGCGGGCAAAAGCGACCAGTGCCTCCAGGTCTGCTTTGCCTGCTACCGCCCCGGTCGGGTTTCCCGGGAAGTTCAGCCACATCATTTTGGTAGCCGGCGTGATCAGCTTCTCCAGTTCCGCCAGGTCGGGTAACCAGTTATTTTCTTCCCGGAGGTTGTAGTAGATGGATCTGGCACCGGCCAGCACCGCAGCACTTGCATACACCGGGTAGCCCGGGTCCGGCACCAGCACCTCATCCCCCGGATTGAGGAAAGCCATTGACAAATGCACGATCCCTTCTTTGGAACCAATCAGCGGAAGGATTTCCTGCTGGTGATCCAGCTGCACATTAAACCAGGTATGGTACCAGGCACTGAACGCCTTCCGCAGCTCCGGCGTGCAGCGGTAAGACTGGTACTGATGCGCTTCGGCCTGTCCGGCCGACCGGATCAGCTCTGCGGTTACCTTCGGATCAGGTGCCAGATCCGGGTTGCCTATACCTAAATTCACAACGGTACGCCCCTGTGCTTCCAGCTGGCTGATCTCTGCCAGTTTCTTTGAGAAGTAGTAGGTTCCGGTGCTGCTGGCGCGTGTTGAAACTGTGATCATAAAATGTGACTTATTGCGAGTTTGCGGTTGTATATTTTCCCATCAGGGTAAGGGATTCGGCGTGAGCGCTGAGCGCCTGCAGTAGCTCGTCCAGCTGCTCTTCCTGCTCAAAGCGCAGGTCCAGGTAATAGCGGTACTGCCAGGGCACTCCGGGTATGGTGGCAGATTCGATCTTGCTGAGCTGAATGTGGCGGGCCTGCAGCAGGGATACCAGTTGCGGGAAAGCCTCCGCCTGTTGTGGCAGCACGACAGCTACTGTCGCTTTGTTGCAAACCGCTACCGGCTGCTTTTGGGCAGACACGATCACGAATCGGGTATAGTTCTGCTTGCTTGCCTCGATCGCTTCTCCCAGTACCACCAGTCCGTACTGTTCCATGGCCAGGGCGCTGCCGATCGCTGCCAGCTCCACGGAACCGGCCAAGGCCACATCCTTGATGCTCAGGGCCGTGTCCTCGGAAACGATGAGCTCCACATCCGGGTAGTTTTCAAAGAAAGGGCGGCATTGGTTTAGGGCCATGTAGTGCGAGTATACCTTGCGGATGGTCTGGAGCGAGGCGCCCGGTACACTGCCCAGGTTCTGGCGGATGCGCATGACGACTTCGTCGCTGATCCAAAGGCCCTGCTCCCGTATCAGCTCCAGATTAGACTGAATAGTTCCCGAGATCGTATTCTCGATGGCCATGATGCCTTTATCCGCCACACCCGAGGACACCGCCAGGGCCAGTTCGCTGAACGTGAGGCAGGGCAGTATCTCAATCGGCTCAGAGCCGAAGTGCATCCGGGCAGCTTCTTCATGGAACGCCCCTCTTATACCTTGAATCGCAATCTTCATGTGCTATTAAAAAAAACGCCCCGGGATAATTTCCCGGGGCGTTGGTTAAATTTTATGTACCGAATAATCAATACAGCCCCGGGCGTTTACTAAAAAAGTAAAAGCTAAAACCAAAGTTGCTGTAATAATTATGTTTCGTATTCTGCGTCATCTCTGTAGAAATTCAATAAAAAAAGCCCCGGTTGTGCGGGGCTTGAATATGGTGTCTATACCTCTTCCCGCTCTAGTCCCCCAAGGGAAAAGTAAAGTAAAAGAAGGTATAAAATTTCTGTTGTGCTTTCATTTCGATGGGCAATGTAGAGAGTTTTTTTTATACATCAAATTTTTTTTTATTTTTTTTGCACCTCACGCCTTCTCTGCTCTCATCTTCGAAATATCTAAAATTCCAGGTAGGACACCGGCTTGGTCCTGAAAATTATAAAATACAATAATCAGCCCCCTGCAGCTTTCTGAGCAGTTTTCGGGACGTGTAGCCGGTATTCCGGTGCTCAATTGCCGTCCTTTCCGGGCAGTATCTCACTCGATTTATACAGCATTTTCAGATGCGCCAGTGGGGTATGCAGGGGTGCCGGAATAACAAATTATAACCCTCTCCGGCATTTCAGTGCCTAATTGTCAATTTTTCGTCGTATATTGTAGAAAATTTATGAACCTATACACTTCTATAGATGTAGTAAGTGTATAATTAAACATCACAATAATGAATAACGGAACAGTAAAATTCTTTAATGACCTGAAAGGGTTCGGGTTTATCAAAGAAGACAATTCAGATCAGGAGTACTTCGTACACGTATCTGGTCTGGTGCATGAGATCCAGGAAAATGACAAAGTAACATTTGACCTGCAAGAAGGAAGAAAAGGACTAAACGCAGTGAATGTAAAGCGTGCTTAGTTTAGACATACAAGCCATCTCAGGAAAGCCTTACGTTGAGTAAGGCTTTTTTTTAATGTGCTCACGGGAGAGAGGCTCCTTTCCTTTATCAGAACCAGCTGCCTCAGTTTTTTGTTTAAGAAGAAACCTTAACCCATCAAGATGAATAGGAAATATTTAGTAGATACCACCACCCGCGAATACCTGTGTGTAGCCTTACAAAAAGGACAGGAATGGACCCCCAACAATCAGGATTCACTACCAGAATTCATGAATTCACGTTCTAACAAGGACAACCCTGACTTCGAATTAGTGTCAGGTGAATACAACGACAACTCCTTCTTCGAGAAGTGGATACGCAACGGCACCAACTTCCTTTTCAGGTACTAAGCCGTCAGTTCAGTCTGAAAACATCAAAAAATACAAAAGAGCATAAATAACATATGGGTAGATCACAAGAAACCTTTAGTAAAAAAGAAAAAGAAAAGAAAAAACTAAAGAAAAGACAGGATAAAGAGCAGAAGAAAGAAGACCGGATTGCCAATTCTGACAAAGGAAAAGGCCTGGACGAAATGCTGGCCTATGTAGATGACAATGGAAACATCACCTCTACTCCTCCGGATCCGAAGAACAAGAAAGTCATCAAGCAGGAAGACATCAAGATTGGTGTTTCGAAGCAGGAAGATGTTGACCCGGCTGACCTGATCAGAAAAGGCACGGTAGCTTTCTTCAACGACTCAAAAGGGTACGGTTTCATTCAGGACCACGTAACCCAGGAACGCGTATTTGTTCACCAGAATGGCCTGGTAGACAAGATCAAGGAAAACGACAAAGTAACCTTTGAAGTTGAAATGGGCCACAAAGGACCGAATGCGGTCAATGTGAAGCTCGCTTAGTTTTCAACTTAGCTTTCCTGTCTGTTAATTCCCATTTCTGTCAAAAAGCATACGACGCATACTCTATTCCATCAACCTGGCAACACGACATCGTTAACAGCAGGGCTTAAAGGAAAGGGATGTGCGGCCTATGATTTGATTCCGGCTGAACCTCCTATCCAGGGATACACCCTCAGCCTGGCATACCTGCCACTACAAGCAACCAAAACTGCCCCTTGTCCATTTTATGGAGAAGGCAGTTTGGATTGCTATACCCAGCAGTCATTTCCCGATTACCAAAGATAACGCAGGTGCATGAAAAGCCCGGCGCTGCAAAAGCACTGGCATCATACCCTGAAAATTTCAGAAATTATAGCTGCTGCCTATACCTGTGCGCGATTGTTTTTCATAGGTATAGCCGCCAAACGGTTTCCCTCTCAACAAGTTGTTTCCTGTTCCCTTCTACGCAATCAGCTGCGCTATACCTGAGCGGCAGGCGCAACCGCTTGCCTGATCATCTGACCAATCCGGCTATACGCTAAGCCCGATCGTTTTTACGGCGGACAACGCTCATGGTACACGCGGCAGCATTTGTGTTGATCAGAGACGTTTCCGTACAGGATTCACCGCCATTGAAACCAGCAAGGGCAGGTATAGACTT
>NZ_JSYF01000237.1:0-5797 GCF_054824225.1 Pontibacter sp. HJ8 | reverse complement strand
CCGGGCCAGGAACTCATAGTAGGTCAGCGCCTCTTTCTCCAGGCTATTCCGGCGGGCGATCATGATCCGGGCAAGCTCATCGCCGGATTGCGCATAGATCTTGGGCGGCAAACGGCGCACGGCCTCCCGGATAACATCATCGGTGAGTGCCTGCTGCACAAAAGCGACCTCTTTTCGCCAATCCTCTTTCCCCAGATTGATCAGGAACAGGCGGTCGAAGTAGCGGGCATTGAAATTGAAGCCATTCACATCCCGGATCTCCTCATCAAAGCCCTGGAACTTAGGCATGATCCACTTGCGGGAGCCTATTTTGGGGATGATGCCTTCATTGGTAAAGAAAATCTGGTCCCGGTCACGGGGAACAGCCAGGTATAGGTCCCCTGTTTCGTCTTCGGTCTCGATCCAGCGCCACTGGTCTTCGTGGCGGTCCCAGTCGCCTGCTACTATGTCCATCAGGCGGGCCCGCAGTACGAGCCGCTGGTCCACCCGGTTGTCGTTGTCCTCTTCCAGCTTCTCGAGTACTTTCGCCGTGTCGTCGGTATCCTCTGCTTCCAGGGGTTCGCGCTCTTCAAACAGGTATACCTGGTTGGCAAATTCGTTGCGGTACTCCCCCAGCGCCGGATCGTCGGGCAGGTAGACGACCTCCGGATTGGCATGCGGCACGCCCAGGGCCTTGGCCAAAGGAGGCACGGCCAGGGCTCCGAAGGGATGAGAGGCCGAGATCTGATCCTGTACAATGGTTTTGGCTACTGTGGCGCGCAGGTACTCCGGCAAAGCCAGTTCGGGATCTTTCTGGATGGTGCGCAACACCCACTCATTGCCCTGGGGATCCTGCAGGCGAAGCGACTTGGTCTGCTGTCCGCCCCCTTTCTTCAGTATCTTCATGCCTCCCCTTTCCTGGTCGAGGTGGAAAACCCGCATTTTGACAGGTGTCGCCCACAGGTCGCGGTAGTTTTCACCGAACCACTTGCGGTGCGACTTGCCTACCTCGTCGTACTCAGGCGCTATGGCGATGGTAATGCTGTCCGCCACGGGAGTTACGGTTGTGCTCAGGTACACGGTTGTGCTGCTGTCAGGTATAGCTTCCACCTGCGCCTGCGCACCGGGAGGGCTTAACAGAAACAGGCTTGCGAAAAAGCAGCCTGCTACTGAAGCTCCTGTCTGTTTGTATGTTGGGCTCATCAATGTTCGTGTTGTCATGGATTGTAAAGACAATCGTTCTGTTGCTTTTGTTGTTATTATTAAGCGACCTATACCCGGATGGCTTTGATGCCGCTGATTCCGTGTTGTTCTTCCGGTTCCAAGTCCTCTACTTCATCTGCCAGAAATTGTTGCTCCGGCCTGTGGCAGATGTAGTTTATGTACTCCTCCACTACCGGATGGCAAAAGTCAAACAAAGGTTATTGCGCCAGGTAAGGTCCGCATTTCATACCCGCTTTTCAGGAGCATCTTATCGATACGTGATTTTAGCATTTGGTAACGGATATTATACGTGGCTTCCACACCAAATTTATTTTCTTCTTTACTGAAGAGGCAGATGGCAATTGTGCCTGCGTGCTCCAATACGAGCTGAGGGATTTGCATCGGCACGGTCGTTTGCTGTTGCAGGGAGTGGGGCAACCGGGGCGCACTGGCCCCAAAGAAAAGTGGGAGCAGCCGGTAAGCAGGCAGGTATGGCAGACGAAGGGGTTTGTCTGGTGGAATGGATTATCCGGTATTCATATCGTAGGCTACGCCCTCTGCCCGGAACGGGAAGGCATAAACAGGTCTGGCAGGTATAGCGCTTCTATACCTGCCAGATGATTTTCAAAGCCGCGATCCGGGAGGATCAACCGGTTTCAGGGAATCAGGTCACTGAGCTCACACCGTTTCAGCACGAAGTGCTTGGGTTGCGTGTACGGGTTGAGGTTGGTAGGTTTTCAGGAGTGTCCGGGCGGCATCCGAAGCCACCACCAATCCGCCGGCCATCATGATGATGTCTTTGATAACGAGGCGGCCGGCACCTGACAGGTATGGAAAACCGTGGTGCGCCCCGCCCAGGTCAGGCACGTATACCTCCGGGGTCGTGATCAGAAAGGAAAGCGTTACGATGGACATACCGAACGTGAGCAGACCTCCGATCAGGCCAACCTTGGCATTGAATATCCCCAGCAGGGTCAGCAGGCCGATGGTGATGATCACAGCGCCAAGAGCATAGGAGAAGGTATAGGTGTTGTTTTCCTGGTGCCAGGCCACATTTTTGGGGATCAGTTCGCCTTCTTTGTTTTTGTATTGCTTGTACTCCGGCGCATCCTTGCTATAAAAAAAGCTCATGACCGGGCTGTTGGCTACAAACGGAACAATGCCGTCTGCTTCGTATGGGAAGGCTTTCAGCCCCCCGATCCAGGCCATCACAATGAAGATGGAGATCCGGGTAAAATGGATGAAGTAGCGTTGGGAGTTGGCTAAAATATGGAGCAGGTTATCAATCGTATTTTTCATGCTACAAATCTAACCCATGCATCCGCGCAGGTAAATGGACAGATCTTTCTATCTCATGGACGAATCTGCCACGACAGAAATGCCAACCTTCTCCCGGAAAACCGTAGGCGAAACGCCGGTATGCTTCTTAAAGAAGCGGCTGAAATAATGCTCGTCGGCAAAGTTGAGCACGGCGGCAATCTCCTTGATGCTTTTGTAGGTGAGGTGCAGTTGCTTTTTGGCCTCCAGCACGACCCGTTCCTGTATGAGCTGGGAAGGAGACTTTCCGAAGTGCCGCTTACACTTTTTGGCAAGCGCATTAGGGGAAAGCGCCATCTGGTCGGCATAAAAAGTGATGTTGCGTTGCGTGAGAAAATTCGACTCCAGCAGCTCCCTGAATTTTTCGAGCGGGCCAGGTATGCTCCCCGCATCCGGCTGCTGTTCAAGCCGTTTTATTTTACTCGAAATGGCCAGGATGAGCTGCAAATAGGTCCTCAGGATCGGCTCCGAATACGCTTCGCCTTTCCCGATCTCGAAGCGCAGTTTTTCAAAAATCAGGTCTAGCTCGTGGTCCCGTAAAGGTATAAAGGGTTGTTTGTAGATGTTATTGAACAGCAACCCGTTGCAGGCCACTTCATCCTTGTGGTACTCGATGCAGTAAAAGTCGCCATGGAAGGTCAGCTGCTCAATGTCGAAATCTGTGGTGCCAGCTATGCTGATGTGCTGATAGGGCGTTGTGAACAAGGCAATTTTTCCTTCAAAATCATACTCCACAAAATCAATGCTGATTCTGCCGCTTCCCTCCATCAGCAGAATGTTGTAGTACTCGGACGAATACTGCCGGGCAAACGCGCTGCAACTTAGCTTCTGCAGTTTAAATAGATCCTGGAACGTTATCATCTGACTGGAATTCACGAGTGAATAAAGGTACTGCCAATTTCGCAAACTATTAAATCAGGCCCGGGAAGAGCCGGACTTCTAAGCGCATCCTATACCTGCGGCCAGGCTTCGTTTGTTTTTCGGTGCGGGCACGAGCGAGCTCTGTATGGACAGGTCAACTCCAAGAACCTGCTGCCCCTGCCCGCCGGTTCCATATCTTCCCTTTTACTTGATTACAGCCTGAGCGGCCTTCCACAAAAAGCCGGCACGCACCTCTCAGAAATCCTGCCTGGCAAATCCCCGAACCAGCCATTCTAACGTATCATATTTTACGAACGCATTTCGGATCGCACACGCATTTTGAACGGATCGGCTGATGGTTGACAAAATACTGGCATTATTCACTTTTCTTCTGGTGTTTGCGACCGTATTGCCACTCTGGCGCTATGAAGCCTGGTGGGTGCGGGGGCTCGACTTCCCAAGGCTGCAGTTCATGATCATAGCTCTTCTGCTTTTGGCGGCAGATGCGATCGCGCTGGACATGTACCGCTCCGACACCTGGCTGATGGCAGGTATGGCTTTTGCCTGCGCTTGTTTCCACTTCGGATGGATACTCCCCTATACCCGGCTTTTTCCGGTAGAAGTGAAGCCATCCAGGCACCAGAACCGTGAACACCTTATCCGCATCATGACGGCTAATGTGCTCACCCCCAACCGTAACTTCAGCGGACTGTTGGATTTGGTGACGAAACATGCGCCTGACGTACTGGTTACCCTCGAGACGGATCTTTGGTGGCAGGAAAAGCTTCAGGTGCTGGAACCGGATTACCGGTATACGCTCAAATGCCCCCTGGACAATAAATACGGCATGCATGTGTATTCCAGGTTGCCCTTGGAGGATACCGCCATCCAGTTTCTGGTAGAACCCGATGTTCCGTCCATGCATGCACTGGTGACCTTGCATTCGAACGTGAAAGTGCGCATGCATTTTCTGCATCCGGCCCCACCGAGCCCAACCGAGAACTCCGCCTCCTCCGAACGCGACGCAGAGCTTCTGGTCGTAGCCAAAAGTGTTTCCGATGAGCTTGGCCCTATCATTGTTACCGGCGATCTGAACGATGTAGCCTGGTCGGCTACCACGCGTCTTTTCAGGAAAGTCAGCGGCTTGCTGGATCCCCGCATTGGCCGGGGGATGTTCAACACATTTCATGCCGGCTACTGGTTCGCGCGCTGGCCGCTCGACCATCTGTTTCATAGTGAGCATTTCACCCTGACCTATATCCAGCGGCTCCCCTACTTTGGATCAGACCATTTTCCGATGCTTGTGGAGTTGGTGTATGATGAGACCCATGGTGCCGACCAGCAAGGGCTTGAGGCCGAAGAAGATGACCATGAATGGGCGGAGCGGAAAATGGATGCACAGGCTGTAGAAGAATCCGACGTGCATGAGCCAGGCAAATAAGGGGTGACAGGGCATTTCTATACCTTGGCACCCCCTTATTTGCCTGGCTCTGTGGATTTTAGTCCCGGAGAATTTTTAATTAAAAAGCTTATACGCTTCCTTAAAGTTTAGAATTGCTTAACTGGTCCAGTATATTTTCACCCAAAACGATATCGGCCACTTTGATGGATCCCAAACCTATCACCTTAAATACCCCACTAACCTGTAACACAGCAATCCGATCAGTAGGAGATACCTCCGCCACATAGGAAATACGTGATTCTGCCAAACGATTGGCAACCTTGTGGTGCATCTCCTTCACAGAAGTTGGGTGCGTGATCATGTTCCGCAGATCTGCCAGCAGGGTGAATCCTGGCTGGGCTATGTCGATGACTTTATTCCAATCGCTGAAGTAAGCTGGCACTACTTCGGGTGACTTCCAATAGTTGTTGATCCGAAAGTATACACGATTTTTGGTACGATCGTATTCCAACTCGTAGTATGGGTTGTGAGCTACTGCAATCATTGATTTAATTTAAGTACTGTGCCCAAAGATACGAAGTCCTTCTCCCAAAGATACGGATATCCACTCAAATACTGGTTTTGACAAAGGAGTTGCCCCTGTGAGACGGGGAGGCCTTTATTAAAATCACTTCCACTGCCCAGCCGGTTGCCCCTAAAGAAAAAGGATGTAAAAGATTAGGCGTTTTCCTCATTCTGAGTTTTTGCGGCGAAGGCATCCAGTACCCTGGCAGAGTAAATCAGCGCGGCACCGGCATTCACGGCAACGGCGACGCTGAGTGCCTCCACAATTTCTTCGCGCGTGGCTCCCTGTTTGATGGCCGCATCGGTATGAATGGTGATGCAGCCGTCGCACTGGCGGGTAACGGCAACCGCAAGCGCAATCAATTCGTGCACTTTGCCTCCCAGCAAATTGGTTTGGCTGCCGGAATTGCTCAACGTGCGGTAACCTTTCACGATCTCATGATTTGCACGGCCAATTTCGGCTATGGTGGC
>NZ_JSYF01000025.1:0-16337 GCF_054824225.1 Pontibacter sp. HJ8 | reverse complement strand
CCAGTCGGTGATGCGCCAGCTCACGGATGCCTTTCGCCAGCTGGGCTATGCTCAGCCCGAGCTCGAATCGGAGATCCTCATGCTGCTGGTCGAAGGCCTCTGGCGGCTCTTCCTCACCGAAGGCGACAAGGACCGCTTCAAGGACATGCTCGAGCTCATCAAATCCAAGTATACGAAGCAGGCAAACCCAGGCTAAGATCGCAGCTGGCTGGGAGTTCAGCTAAAGTTGTATTTCCATCGGCTGTTGTACTGCCTGCTGCAGGATGTGGAGGCAGTGCCGGGTACATCCTGTATGTCTGATCCGGATGATGCATTTCCCTGTCAGATATAGCGGTTAATCAGGTTCTCGAGGTATTCCTGGCGTCCGCTTCTTACCTCCGGTTCACCGTGCTCGATGGCATAGGCGCGCAGGTCCTCCAACGATAGTTCACCTTGCTCATACGCTTTCCCCTTGTCCCTGTCAAAAGAAGCATAACGCTCCTGACGGATCTTTCTGTAATCCGATTTCTGCAGGATAGCATCCGCGGTGATCAGAGCCCTGGCAAATGTATCGGCACCGCCGATGTGAGCATAAAACAGGTCGGCCGGGTCCGTGGAGTTGCGTCTGATCTTAGCGTCAAAATTGATACCGCCGCCCTGCACACCGCCTGCTTCCAGCAACACCAGCATGGCTTCAGTCAGCTCGTTGACGTTGTTGGGAAACTGATCTGTGTCCCAGCCATTCTGGTAGTCGCCGCGGTTGGCATCGATCGAGCCTAGCAGGCCGGCGTCAGCTGCTACCTGCAGCTCGTGCTGGAAGGTATGGCCGGCCAGGGTAGCATGATTCACTTCGATGTTCAGTTTAAAATCATCTAACAGGTCATACCGGCGCAGGAAGCCGATCACGGTCGCTGCATCGTAATCGTACTGGTGCTTGGTAGGCTCCATGGGCTTCGGCTCAATGAAGAAGGTGCCTTGGAAGCCCTGGCTGCGCGCATAGTCCCGGGCGGTGTGCAGGAACCTGGCAAAATGCTCCTGCTCGCGCTTCATATCGGTGTTGAGCAGCGTCATGTACCCTTCGCGGCCGCCCCAGAAAACGTAATTCTCTCCCTGCAAGGCGATGGTGGCATCCAGTGCAGCTTTTACCTGGGCGGCAGCGTGCGTGAGCACATGGAAGTCCGGGTTGGTAGCGGCGCCGTTCATGTAGCGGCTGTGCGAGAACACATTGGCCGTGCCCCACAGCAGCCTGATGCCTGTCTCCTGCTGTTTTTGCTGGGCGTATTCCACCACCGCTTGTAGCCTGCGCTCGTTCTCCCGGATGTCGTTGCCATAGTCCACCAGATCCACATCGTGGAAGCAGTAGTAGGGCATACCCAGTTTGGTGATGAACTCGAAGGCGGCATCCATCTTGTCTTTTGCCCTTTCGACCGGATCCGTTTTGGTATTCCAGGGAAATTTCAGGGTAGCACTGCCAAACGGATCGGAGCCAGTAGCATTGAACGAGTGCCAGTAAGCCACCGCAAAGCGCAAATGCTCCTTCAGGGTTTTGCCTGCCACCACGCGGCTTTCGTCATACCAGCGGTAGGCCAGCGGGTTATCAGACGCCAGGCCTTCGAATCGGATCGGATCAATGCCTTTAAAATATTCTGTTTGTGTTGAGGAAGTAGTTGCCATAAGAAGGTATGGGTTAGCTGTTTTTGATTCCTTTAATGCTGCTGCAGGTGGGCATCGAGTAAAGCTTTCCATTCCTGGTAAACGGGCTCGTACTTGTCGATGGCCTGAGGCTCCACGACCTGCAGTTCTTTGCTGTTAGAGAAAGCTTCTTCTTCCGTTCTGTATACCTTCACACCGATACCGGCACCCAGTGCGGCTCCCACACTGCCGTCGCTCTGGTAGAGCTCCACCGGCACATGGGTTGCATTGACAAAGGCTTCTGTAAAAGATTCGCTCAGAAAGAGGTTTGCCTTACCGGCCCGGATGATGCGGGGGTTCATGCCGCTTTCTCGCATGATGTCCAGGCCATAGCGGAAAGCAAACGCTATACCTTCCTGCACGGCTTTGAACAGGTGCGCTTTGGTATGCAGGTTCAGGTCGATGTGGTGGAAATGGGTGCCTACAATCCTGTTGCCCAGCATGCGCTCCGCTCCGTTGCCGAAAGGGATGACCCGCAAACCCTCGCTGCCGATGCTGATTTTTCCGGCCAGTTGATTCATCTCTGCATAGCTTATACCGGTGCCGGCAATGGTTTTGATCCAGTGGTTGAGGATGCCGGTGCCGTTGATGCACAAGAGTACGCCCAGCCTTTTCTGTTGCTCGCCATAATTCACGTGTGCGAAGGTGTTCACGCGCGACTGCGGGTCATAGATCAGCTGATCACTGACGCCATAGATCACACCCGAAGTGCCGGCCGTGGCTGCTACTTCTCCCGGCTGAAGCACATTCAGCGACAAAGCATTGTTGGGCTGATCGCCGGATTTGTATGTGACCGGTATACCTGCTTTCAGTCCCAGTTCCTCCGCCACGGCTTTCTGCACCCGGCCGTGCTCCGAGAACACCGGTTCGATGTCCGGAATAAGCGCTTTGTCGAATTGGTAATAACCGAGCACATCCCTGGAAAGCTCGTCCTGCTGAAAGTCCCAGAACACTCCTTCGGAAAGTGCCGACACGCTGGTGGTGATGCGGCCCGTCAGCTTCATGGCCACAAAGTCGCCGGGCAGCATGATCTTGTCAATGGCAAGGTATAGCTCCGGTTCGTGGGCTTTTACCCAGGCCAGTTTGGAGGCCGTGAAATTCCCCGGGGAGTTCAGCAGCCGGGACAGGCTTCTTTCTTCCCCAATGGCTTTAAAAGCTTTGTTGCCGATCTCCACAGCGCGGCTGTCGCACCAGATGATGGCGTTGCGCAGCGCCTGCTGCTCTTTGTCCACTACCACCAGGCCATGCATCTGGTAAGCGATGCCGATGGCACCGATGTCCCTGGGGTTATACCTGCCTGTGGCGTTGGCTTTCTGTATAGCCGCCTTAGTATGTGCCCACCACATTTCCGGTGACTGCTCCGCCCAGCCTGTATGGGGAGCGATAATGCCTGATTCTTCTTCGGGGTACCGGGCAGAGGCCAGGCACTGTTGCGTCCGGGAATCTACAACCGATACTTTGATGGAGGAGGTGCCGATGTCTATACCTAATAAAAGCATGCGTCTGTTACTAGCGGAGTTTTAAGAAGCGGAAGTAATTCCTGGCTTCCAGGAGTGGCTTCGTCTGATGAGTACGGCCAAACTACAATGGATGGCTATACCTCTTTGAAGAGAGTAGTTGTAGCCTGGCACTGGCATCGATTACCTGCAGAATCCGCCTGCATCCCGGCTATACCTTTGCTACAGATTTCTTCTGGTAGGGCACATGTTCCGGCACATTTAAAAAATAAATGAATCTTTTTTCTATAATTGATGTATATACATTAAAGGTTTATACATTTGTTGTAGCATTACGAAAATAGAGTCCTCAACAAATCAGTTAGAAAACATTAAAAAAGAAAATTATGGCAAATGTAACATGGGCAGTAGACCCAATGCACAGTGAAGTACAGTTCAAAGTAAAACACCTGATGATCACGACCGTGACAGGTTATTTTAGCAACTACAATGTGGTGGCAGAAAGCGAAGACGAGCAGTTTAGCGGAGCCCGCAACATTGTATTCACGGCAGATGTGAACTCGATCAGCACCAACAACGAGCAGCGCGATACGCACCTGAAGTCACCTGACTTCTTCGACGCGGACAATCACAGTGAGATCCGCTTTGTGGGTAAAACGTATGAAAATGTAGGAGGCAATGACTTCAAACTGCATGGCGACCTGACAGTTCGCGACATCACCAAGCCCGTAACCGTGCAGGTAGAGTACGGGGGTACGGTAGTTGACCCGTACGGACAGACAAAAGCAGGTTTCACGGTAACAGGAAAGATCAGCCGCAAAGAATTCGGACTAACGTGGAACGCCGTAACAGAAGCGGGCAGCGTAGTCGTGAGCGACGAGATCAGGCTGAATGCTGAAATTCAGTTAGTAAAGCAGGCATAAAAATTCTTGAATAGCAGCAGTCGTTTTTTGCAGCGACTGCTGCTATTTACCTGAAGCAGGAAGTCGGTTTTCTCCGGATCGATCACTTTTAGTTCCGGTGGTCGTACCACTATAAGAACACGTTCTGGTGGCAATGTCTTGCACATCAGGCAGGAGTACGTGATTTGGTGGGGCCTGGAGCTGCGGAGGAAGGGGCAGTACGGTACCCCATAATTTAAATGGAGAGGCAGCTTTTGGTTATAGAGCGCGACTCTCAAAGCTAAATAAAGTGCTATGGAAGATAGAATATTAGGCCTCCATCACATCACGGCGATAGCCGGATCGGCCAAAAAGAACATAGATTTTTATACCAAGGTGCTGGGACTGCGCCTGCTCAAAAAGACTGTCAATTTTGATGATCCGGGCACCTACCACCTCTACTATGGCGATGAGGCAGGAAGCCCGGGTACCATTCTCACCTTTTTCCCTTACGAGTCTGCCCGTCGTGGCAGGGCCGGAACAGGTATGCCGACGCACATTGGCTACGCCGTGCCGGAAGGCAGCTTTGACTTCTGGATAAAACGCTTTGAGGAGCACAATGTCGACTTCGGGCGGCCTTCCGAGAAATTCGGGGAGCAGTACCTTCCCTTCCGGGATCCGGATGGCTTGCTGCTGGAACTGGTGATCCCGAAGAACGGGGATAACCGCAAACCCTGGGAAACGGATGCGGTAAAAGCCGAGGTGGCAACCAGAGGTTTCCACAACGTCACGCTGACCCTGCGGGAGGCAAAGAAGACAGCAGAAATTCTGACGGATATTTTTGGCTACAAGCTGCAGGATCAGACCGGCAGCCAGTTCAGGTATAGCACGGACGCTGTGGACAGCGCCGCCATCATTGACCTGGTAGAGATGCCGCATGCCAACCGGGGAGAAGGAGGTGCCGGTACGAACCACCACATTGCCTTCCGGGTAAAAGACGAAGAAGTACTGATGCGCTTCCGGGAAAAAGTGGTAAGCAAAGGCCTTAATATTACCGAAAAGATAGACCGCAATTACTTTTATTCGCTCTACTTCCGGGAGCCGGGCGGGGTGCTGTTCGAGATAGCCACCGATAATCCGGGCTTTGCCACCGATGAGACGGTAGCGGAACTGGGTACACACCTGTTGCTGCCGCCACAATATGAGCCGCAGCGGGCCCAGATAGAAGCTGTCCTACCGAAGCTGGACTAAACTTCCGGCAGGGAGTTGTGACTAAAAGAAGCAAGCAATGTATACACACGAGAAGAAAGTACTGACGCAGGGCAAGCCGCTGGACCAAACCGGGAAAGCGCTCGTCCTGCTGCATGGGAGAGGCGCCACGGCAGCGAGTATTTTGCCGCTGGCGCGGGAATTGGGCGCCGACAATTTTACGCTCTATGCGCCGCAAGCCTCCAGCAACAGCTGGTACCCGTACAGTTTTATGGCTCCTGTTTCGCAAAACCAGCCTGCCCTGGACTCGGCCCTGGAGCTGGTAGATGAAACGGTAAAAGGTATACTGGCACAAGGTATAGCCGGCAAGGATATTTACCTGCTGGGCTTCTCCCAAGGCGCCTGCCTGACGTCGGAGTATGCGACGCGGCACGCCCAGCGCTTCGGCGGCCTGCTCATCTTTACAGGCGGCCTGATCGGGGAGCAGGTAGATACCAGCCACTATACCGGAAACTTTGACGGTACGCCGGTGCTGATCACAACCGGGGACCCGGACCCGCATGTGCCCGTCAGCCGGGTAGATGAAACAGTAAAGATACTGGAGGAGAAAGGTGCCGACGTGACCAAAAAGATCTACAAGGGAAGGCCCCACACCATCCTGGAGGAAGAACTGGAACTGGCCCGGCAGATTCTGGCAGGGAAGTAAGCACGCAACAATCTATAACAAAAAAGCAGAAAGCGGCCGCAAGGCAAACTTTCTGTTTTTTTATGGGGATTATTTTTTCGACTCCTTAATTCTCGTAGCTGAAGTCTTTGAACGTTTTGGCAACGTTCTCATTGGTAGGCTTGGACTTGTTTTTCCAGTTCGCGTCCAGTTCCAGTGCTACCAGTCCTTTCAGGTTCATCAGGGCTACAAAGTCATCTACATCCTTCAGGAATTCAGGTTTGCGGCGCGAGGATTTAAGGGCATACTTGCGGGCAAAAACGTCTCCCTTAGTTTGCAGTTCATTGCGTTTCTCGATGATGTAGTTCAGGCGCTCGACCAGGTCTTTGGTGGAGCGGCCGATCACTTCGGTGGCTTCCAGCGTACCGATCGTCATGACGGTGGTGCCCCCGATGGTGGTGATCTTCTTGGTGGTGGCCGGTGTTTCCACGATGACCGGTGCTATACCTGTGACAGCTCCTAAAGACGCATTGGTGAGCGACCGGGCCTTTTTGCCTTTCCGGGCCCGGTTGTACTTCTTCTTCAGGTCGTTTTCCGTGTCCTTGAGCTGCTCCATCAGGTCCCAGGCCCTGGTAAGAGCAGCGCGGTATTCATTGTAGAGCTTCTGATCCGTTTCGGCTTCGTTCACGGCATGCTGTATCGTGAACCGCACCGTCCGCTCGTCCCGTTTGTTGGATTTGTCGAGGGCAAAGAAGGTGATGTCAAAGGAAACCGAATCCAGCGGGTCCTGCACAAAATCATAACCCGGCTTCCAGATAAACTCATACTGGGAAGGCGTGTTCTTCACCAGCGCACTTACCGGAACATTGGGGTTTTCAGCAATGAAGTTGAAGGAAGAGATGTCGGCCTCCCCGTTCGGATCGTAGATCTGAAACTTCAGGTTGACAGTGGCGCCTTCCTTGTAAAGGAACTTCTTCTGCGAAGGGATCATCTGCAGGCTGGGCGGCAGATCCTGTTGGGTCACTTCTACTTTAAAATAGCCTTTGGTACGTTCCTTGGCCGGCTGGTCCTCCACGTAAAACTCTACCTTGAGCGGGTTGTTGCGCAGCCGGTTGAACTGTGTCAGCGAAGGTTTCCAGGTGAACTCTCCCTGTGCCGACAGTTTGGCTCCTTCGGGCATGCCATCGGGTATAGCTACAAAAACGATCGGGTCATTGTCTTCATCCTTTACTACCGACGACTCGATGGTATATGTGTTCTGAGCATTGTAGCGCACATACAGCGGCTTCAGCTCGCCAATAACAGGGGGCCGGTTCACATGCTCCACTTTCAGATCAATCGACTGGCTTACACTTTCGTCCTGCTCGTTGCGGGCTTCAAAAATAAGCTGGACCGTGCGGCCACTGCTCAGGCGATCTGCAAAATCAAAGCTGGGTGTCCAGGAGAAGCGGCCGAGCGAATCGAATGCCATACCTTCTACCTTGCCTTGTGTAATGGAATAGGTATACGCACTGCCGGTGCCTCCTACGGCTTTCACCTCGAATTCAAGCTTTTGCCCTTCCTTGAGTACATTCCAACCGGGCTGATCCGGGAAAGATAGCTTCAAGGCAGAAGGCTTTGCCGCCGATGACACTTTCCTGGTTGCCGCTTCCTGAGCAGAGAGTGGGGAGATGAGCAGTAAAAACGCAGAAAAAAGAAGGATGCTCTTTTTCATATAAGGGAGGCGATAAACAATTCAGGCTTAAAGAAGCCTCTAAATTAGCAAAGACTTTATAGTTAAGCAAAGTGGATTATTTCAAAAACACAAAATAAGCCGTAACCCCAAAAGCTGGCAAGCTCTATTTCATGCGTCTGCCACTGCGATTGTTCCTGCCGAAGCTCCCAGTGGCAATATGTAGGCAGACACGGACATGCGAAAAGAGGAACTGCTTATTTGCTTGCCATGTGCGAAATCGTCATTTAAATTTTGCAAATCCCCGGCATCAGGTTGGTGCCTGCAAGTGGCGCATTTACGTGGCCAGGAAGTTAAGGCTTCCGGGAAATAATTTGATCTGTCGAATAGCAGTACGCGGAGAAGAGGAGTTTCCCGGAGGTATACCTGGCAGCGTAGCCTGGCGCAGGCAGCACCTGAATTTTTTCAATCTATGTCTTTTCTACAGGTATAGGGGAGGCGGTAAAGCGGCTACCGGAGGTAGCGGAATCCTGGCGATTTTTATAGGAGGTCTGCAGGGGAGGATTCCCTCTTACCCGCTTGCTTGCTGAAATATATCGCCTGAATGAGCAGAATGTTGAGAGGTATGGAACTTTTAATAGTTATATTCTTAGGTTGTTTTATCTGAAATAATTTATATAGATAACAAATATTCAGAATAAGCCTATGTTTATAAAACTTTTTCAAGTTTTACCTGTATTTAAACTAATGACCAATCACTAAAACTAAGGGCAAGAAGCCTTGTAAGCACAGCTAGGGGTTAATTGGCTTTAGGAATTCATACGTTGCAGCATCGCCCGAGCTGAGTATGATCCAGGGTATGCGCAGAATATATCGTCTGGCATACTTTGATGGAGTTTTGAAGATACGTGCATGTGCGCGTTTTCTATATCGGAAACTTTTACTCTTATAAGCCATTTTATGAGAAAGATCTACTTTACCTCAGATGTGCTTCCCCCAAGCATTCCCCTCGAGTCACTATCTCAGAAGAAAATATTGGTAGTGTTACTGGCCGTTCTGTGCTTTTCTCAGGACGTAGCGCAGGCAGCAGTTTTCAGCAGGGCAGGTGCCGTTGCGGTTGTGCAGCAGCGGACCGAAATCAGGGGCAGGGTTACCGGCGACGACGGGCTCGGTGTGCCAGGGGCTTCGGTAGTCCTGAAAGGGACCACCGTGGGTACCTCGACAGACGCCGATGGTAACTTTACGTTAGGTGTGCCCGATCCCAACGGAACGCTTGTCATCTCGTTCCTGGGCTACCAACGGCAGGAGGTCCCGATCAATAACCAAGCCGTGGTCAACGTAACCCTCAAGCCCGATGTGCAGGCCCTGGGAGAGGTGGTGGTCACCGGGTATGGCACCCAGCGTAAGGCCGACGTAACAGGAGCAACCGCTACGGTAACGGCCGAGGACCTGAATGCCGGTGTGGTGAACAACCCGATGCAGGCCATACAGGGAAAAGTAGCCGGTCTGAATATCGTATCTGCCGGTGGCGACCCGACCAACAACCGGCCTTCTATTCGCTTGAGAGGTACTTCTTCCCTGAGTGCCAACAGTGAACCCCTGATCGTAATAGACGGGGTGGCCGGCGCCGACCTGAATACGGTAGCGCCGGAAGACATCGAGTCGATTGACGTGTTGAAGGACGCCTCTGCATCTGCTATCTACGGCTCTCGGGGTGCTAACGGCGTGATCATTGTTACCACCAAGCGTGGCCAGGCAGGCAAAGTCACGGTAGAAGTAAACAGCTATGTGGGCGTAGAGGAAGTGGCCAGAACCTTGCCTTTCCTATCGGCAGACGAATTTGTGGGCAAGCTGCGGGAGCTGGGACTGGATGTATCGGCCAACGACTATGGCGCCCGCACCGCTTGGTTTGATGAGTTAACACGCACGGCCATCAGCCACAACCATAACGTCGCTGTTTCAGGAGGTACTGAAAACTTTACCTACCGTGGCTCGGTCGTATACCTGAACCAGCCGGGCATCGCTGTCAACTCCGGCTTCGATCGCCTGAACGGGCGCCTGAACCTGGTGCAGAAAGCTTTGAATAATAAGCTGGAAATACAGCTGCTACTTTCCCAGCAGGTCAACAACAAAGACTACGTCGACTATTTTCCTTTCCTGCTGGCCGGCAGAATAAATCCCACTTACCCTGTCTACAACGACAAAGGTACCTACCTGCAGCCCGGCGTAGCGGGAGAAGATGAGTTCAACGGCAAACGCATACCGGGTGGTTTCGAGATAGAGAACCCGCTGGCCCGTATGGAGCAAATCACGAATGAATCCAGGGACAGGCTAACCCTCGGAAACCTGAAAGTTTTTGTGGAGCCAGTTGAAGGCCTGCGGTTTGGCGTGAACACCTCTATCAACAGTTATAACAGCCTCTATGGGTTCTTCCGACCCAGTACCTGGCGTGCCAATAACAACAACGTTTCCTTTGGCTTCCGCTCCGAAAGAGAGGTTGTTGACCGGCTGCTGGAGTTAACCGCGCAATATAACAAAGAGGTTGGCTCCCATAGCTTTAATGTGCTGGGCGGCTATACCTACCAGAAGCTTTCCAATCAAGGGTTGTTTGCCTCAAACAGAGGCTTTCCGGATGTATTCGGATATAACAACATCGGCACCGGGGATAACCCTTTGGACCGGGAAGTAGGGTCGCACCAGTCGGAAGCCATCCTGATTGGCTTTATAGGACGCGTTAACTATTCTTTCAACGACAGATACCTGCTGACGGCCAATATCCGCCACGATGGTTCTTCCCGCTTTGGTGAGAACAACCGCTGGGGTTGGTTCCCGTCCCTTTCTGTCGGCTGGCGCTTGAAGGAAGAGGCATTTTTGCAGGATGTTGATTTCATCGACGACCTCAAGCTGCGCGTAGGGTATGGCGTTACCGGTAACCAGGAAGGTATTCCGGATTATGCGGCCCGCCCCTTATTTGCGCGAAGCGGTACGTATCAATCCAACGGACAGTTTATTGGCGCCTACAGACCGCTCCAGAACGCCAACCCGGACCTGAAGTGGGAGACATCCAAAATGTGGAACGTGGGCCTGGATTTCGCCTTCCTGGATGGCCGCCTGAATGGCTCGCTGGAACTCTACGACAAGGACACCGAGGACCTGCTGTTTGAATATCCGATCGCCATTGGTACCCGGTATGGATCTGAGAACCTGACAGCCGTGGCCCCCAACATCCTGGCTAACGTAGGCGAGATCAATAACCAGGGCATCGAACTGTCCCTGGATTACCTGGCCGTAGACGCAGGCGACTTCCAGTGGCGCACACTCGTCAACCTGTCGCATAACAAAAACGAGGTCGTGTCGCTCAGTTCAGGCCTGTTCCAGTATGACCCAACCAGTCCCAGAACCTATGGTAGCTTCGGAAGTGGACAGGGAGGTATAGCAGCACCTGTGGCGTTGCTGGAAGGGCGTCCGGTCGGACAGTTCTTCGGACCTGTTCTGAGAGGCTATGGCACCAGTGATACAGGCGAGCCCATTTATCAGTGGGAAGATTTTGGCGGCGGCGGAAATGATCCCTTCGGTGACGACCGTACCCTGCTGGGAGATGCCAACCCGAACCTGATATTCGGATGGGGGAACACCCTGACCTACAAAAGCATTGATTTCAGCTTCCTGTTCCGGGGTGCCCTGGGCCACCAGATCGTGAACGGGCCCTATATCTACTCGGCCAACCCGAACCGATTCCCCAGCAACAACGTGGTGGAAGATGCTTTCGAAACCGGTATACCGGAAGATATATCGCCTGCCTTTTCAGACCAGTGGGTAGAAGACGGCGATTTTGTCCGGCTTGATAACTTCCGACTCTCTTACCGCCTGCCTACTTTCTGGAAGGAGATCACCAATGCCTCTGTCTTTATTGCCGGTAACAACACCTTTGTGATCACCAATTACCGGGGCATAGACCCTGAGCCAAGACTCGGAGCTTCCCGTGATATTTATGGGGGCTCGCAATCAGCAGGCGTACAGCCAGGTGGTGGTGGCGGCGCAGGGGGCGCTAACCTGACCCCTGCAGAAGCATCTGTCATCCGGAGGTCTGTGGGAGGCACGGATATCAACACAGGCGATATCCAGGCGGCCGGTCTGTCACCAGGTATAGAACCCCTTTCGTTCTACCCAAGAACCCGCACCTTCACCCTTGGCGTTTCCCTGACCTTCTGATAAATGTACAGTTGAACTGTTACAGATATACTTTATAAACTGATTCTATCATGAGAACATATAAGCGTTTGCAGGTTGTAGCTGTTGCATCCGTACTCGCAGCAGGATTTGGTATCCAGGCCTGCACGGATCTTGATTCTGAGATTTTTGACCAGGCAGAAGCCTCTCAATTTCCCCGTACGGAGGCAGAGTTGCGCTCCACAGTGGGTGCCACGTATGCGGAGCTTCGTGGCTTCTTAGACCCGGTTTTGCTCTTTTTGGAGCCAACAACGGATGAACTGGTAGTGCCTACCCGTGGGCCTAACTGGTATGACAATGCTGCCTGGCAGCAATTGGCCAAACATGAATGGACCTCTGTTTCACCCGGCCAGATCAACGGGGCGTGGGAGTGGGCTTACCGCGTGATAGCCAACGCCAACTTAAACCTGATCACGCTTTCCACCAGTGATTTGCAGATAGAAGGGGAAGATGTACTGGTGGCAGAAGTAAGAATGCTGCGCGCCTATGCCTATTTCTGGCTGCTGGATATGTATGGCAATGTGCCCATCATAACAGAAGAAACCCCTCCGGGAAACCCGCCGCAGAACTCGCGGGCTGAGGTGTTTGCCTTCATAGAAAAAGAAATACAGGAGGCATTGCCTACCCTGGAAGAGGGAAACTCGCTGGAGTTATACGGTCGCTTTACAAAGGCCGCTGCCTACACGCTGCTGGCAAAGCTATACCTGAACGCCGAAGTGTATACGGGTACGCCCAGATGGCAGGACGTGATCACGGCTACCGATGCCGTAATCAACTCACCGGTTGGCTACGGTCTGAACCCCAACTTCCTGGCCAATTTCAAGGTGAACAATGGCAACGACCCGGCAACTTACGTGGAGAATATTTTTACCATTCCTTACGACAGAATTTTGGCGGGAGGAATGAACTGGCAAATGAGAACGCTGCACTATGCACAGGGAGCTGTCTATGGTCTGAATACCAACCCATGGAATGGATTTGCGACCAGGGCCGAGTTTTATAATTTGTTTTCTGACAACGACGAACGCAAGGCAATGTGGCTGGTTGGTCCGCAACGGGATAACACAGGTAATATCATCACATTCACAGACGTGGTCGATAACCGTAACAAAGAGTTGGTTTTCACGCCGGAAATCACTTCGCTGGAACGGGCTTTTGAAAACGAAGGCGTGCGCAGTGTGAAGTATGAGGTGCAGTCTAACAATAGCCGGACAGACCAGGACAACGACTTTGTAGTGTTCCGCTATGCAGATGTGTTGCTGATGAAAGCGGAGGCACTGTTAAGATTAGGAAATGCCGGAGCTGCGCTTGAATTAGTAAATCAGGTACGGGAACGGGCAGACGTCGCTCCTTTGGGCTCCATTACGCTGGATGAGTTGTTAAACGAACGCGGCAGAGAATTTGCCTGGGAGGGCTGGCGCCGAAACGACCTGATCCGTTTTGGCAGGTATACCCAGGACACCTGGCAGTTCAAAACCAATACGGAACCATTCCGGGCGCTGTTCCCTATTCCGGCCCAGCAGCTGGCCAACAACCCTAACCTAACCCAGAACCCAGGTTATTGATCCAATACAGAACCAACCAGATTTTCCAGTGAGCGGTCTAAATCCGCACACTGGAAAATTTGAATTTTAGCGGCCTTGCCAACACGAGCTTCATCCCTATGAGAATACGTGCCATACCCATCACCCTGATTCTGGCCACCTGCTTCGCCTGCAGCGAACAAGCAGCACAAGAAGACGCCCTCTTCGAAGAACTCGATGCTGCCGCCACCAACATTGACTTCATCAACCAGGTGGAAAGCAGCGAGGAGATGAACATCTTCAACTATCGCAACTTCTACAACGGGGGAGGGGTAGCCATCGGGGATGTGAACAACGATGGGTTGGCCGACCTATACCTTACTTCCAACACCAAAGAGAACCGTCTTTACCTGAACCGGGGAAACATGCGGTTTGAGGACATCACCGGCAAAGCCGGCGTGGCGGGAGACCAGGCCTGGAGCACCGGCGTAACCATGGCCGACGTAAACGGCGACGGCCTGCTGGATATCTATGTCTGCAACGCAGGGGAGGTGAACGGCGACAACCGCAAGAACGAGCTTTTTATCAACCAGGGGCTTTCTGCTGAAGGTATACCTGCTTTCAAGGAGCAGGCCACCGCCTATGGCCTGGATGACGAGGGCTATTCTACTCACGCCACTTTTTTCGACTATGACCGCGACGGCGACCTGGATATCTACCTGCTCAACAACAGTTCCTATCCGGTGAGCCAACTGGGTTTTACGAACCTGCGGGAGAAACGGGACGCGCTGGGCGGCGACAAATTGCTGCGCAATGACAATGGGCATTTTACAGATGTAAGTGAAGCAGCAGGTATCTACGGCAGCCTGATCGGGTTTGGCCTGGGCATCACGATCGGGGACGTGAACAACGACAACTGGCCGGATATCTTTATTTCCAACGATTTTTACGAGCGGGACTACCTCTACATCAACAACCAGGACGGCACCTTTTCAGAAGAAAGCAAGGAGTGGATGCCGCACGAAAGCCTCTCTTCCATGGGAGCCGACATCGCCGACCTGACCAACAGCGGCTACCTGGACATCTTTGTGACGGACATGCTACCCTGGGACGATACCCGGCTAAAGAGAACCTCGATGTATGAAAACTACGACCTGCAGCAGCTCAAGCTCGCCCGCGATTTTCATGTTCAGTACATGCAGAACGCGCTTCACCTCAACAACGGGGACAACACTTTTAGCGAAGTGGCCCGCCTGGCAGGCGTACATGCTACGGACTGGAGCTGGGGCGCGCTCATCTTCGACATGGACAACGATGGTCTGAAAGACATCTTTGTGGCCAACGGCATTTACCAGGACCTGACGGACCAGGATTTTGTCAACTTCCTCGGCAACGAAGAGACCATGCGCCGGGCCATGCAGGGCGGCGGGTATAGCTTCAACAAAGAGCTGATCAACAAAATGACGTCCACACCTATCCCCAACTATGCTTTTCAGAACAAGGGCAATCTGCAGTTTGTGAACCAGGCCAAAAGCTGGGGGCTTAGCAAACCCGGTTTCTCGAATGGCGCCGCCTACGGGGATTTGGACAACGATGGGGACCTGGACCTGGTGGTGAATAATGTGAACAGGCCGGTTTCTGTTTACCAGAACAAGGCTTCTGAAAAACTGCAGCACCACTACCTGCGCGTGAAGCTGAAAGGGGCACAGGCAAACCTGAATGGGATAGGCGCCAAGGTATACGTGCACCAGCCCCAGAAAACGGTATACCTGCAGCAGATGCCCAACCGCGGCTTTGAGTCGTCGGTAGACCTGACACTTGTTTTCGGCCTGGGAAAAGAAGCGGAGATCGACTCGGTGCGGATCGTATGGCCAGACGACAAAATGCAGGTCCTCCACCAGGTAAAGCCGGACCAGGAGCTGACCCTG
Source organism: Pontibacter sp. HJ8 (assembly GCF_054824225.1). Classification (NCBI taxonomy): domain Bacteria; kingdom Pseudomonadati; phylum Bacteroidota; class Cytophagia; order Cytophagales; family Hymenobacteraceae; genus Pontibacter; species Pontibacter sp. HJ8. Next base: position 1,102 of record NZ_JSYF01000025.1, on the reverse strand, counting down.
GATTACCAGCAGGCAGATCAGCTGCATCTACCTCAGACAAGGCAGCTGCCCAAGCCATTCTACGATGCCACCAAATCTGCCAAGCTGGATTATACCCATGTGGAAAGCAACTTCGTGGACTATAACCGCGACGCCATGCTCAAGCAGATGCTCTCCACGCAGGGGCCAGCCTTGGCTACGGGTGATGTGAACGGCGATGGCCTGGAGGATGTATACCTGGGAGGCGCCGCAGGGGGAGCCAAAAAACTGTTCCTGCAGCAGCAGAATGGCACTTTTAAAGAAGGTGCTTCGCGGGTGTTTGAACAAGATCTAGGATCAGAAGATGTCGCCGCTACCTTTTTTGATGCGGAGGGAGACGGTGACTTGGACCTGATGGTCGTGACTGGTAGCAATGAGTTTATGTCCGGATCGCCTGAATTATTGGACCGGCTATACCTGAATGACGGCAAAGGAGTTTTCACTAAAGAAGACCGCCTGCCCAATCTGGAGACGAATGCCTCCTGCGTCACTGCTGCCGACTTTGACCAGGATGGCGATCTGGACCTGTTTATTGGCGGGCGCATGGTTCCGGGCGGGTATGGCTACGACCCACCCAGTTACCTGTATGTGAACGACGGTACCGGCCACTTTAAAAACTACACCAAGCGCTACCTGCCCACCAATGAATTGGGTATGGTCTCAGACGCTACGTGGGTAGACCTGAACGGCGACTCCTACCCCGAGCTGGTGCTGGTAGGCGACTGGATGCCGGTGACCATTTTCACAAACGACAAGGGGCGGAAACTCAGTGCTAAAACCGAAATTCCCAATTCGGCAGGATGGTGGAACACCATTAAACCAGCTGACTTGGACGGCGATGGCGACCTAGATTTTGTTTTGGGGAACCTGGGCCGGAATAGCCGGTTGAGGGCCAGTCCGGATCATCCTGTGGAACTATACGTGCACGACTTTGAAGGGAACGGCACCCTCGAGCAGATCATCAACTGTCCGGCCGAAGACGGCAAGGCCTACCCCATGGTGCTGAAGCAGGACCTGCAGCGGCAGGTGCCCAGCATCAAAAAGAAATTCATCAAATACGCCGACTATGCCGGCAAGCAGCTCC
>NZ_JSYF01000236.1:0-4654 GCF_054824225.1 Pontibacter sp. HJ8 | reverse complement strand
CAACAGGGGTTCGATTCCCCTACGGACTACTACAGTAAAAAAAGCCGCTTCAGCTAAAACTGGAGCGGCCTTTTTGGTTCGATAATTTTCCCCTTCGGTTTTGAATTTTACTATTGGGCCTCTTACTATCTCACTTCTTCAATCACATCACCCTACCATCTTATTTTATTTCCAGCGCTTCAATTAGAATCTACTGACTTTTGACTTCTCCGAGATACTAACCTCAGGATTAATCTTGTTCGAAGATTTTCTTCCGATGATTCAGCCCCCAATCCTTCAAGGCATAAATGATAGGAGACAGAGTATCAGCATAGGGTTCCGGTTTATACAAGATCTTAACCGGGTAATCATTCACTACCACGCGCTTGATTAACTGGTGCTGCTCCAGCTCCTTCAGCTCTTTGGCTAAAACCTTGGGGGTGATGCCTGGAATACTCTCCTGTATGTCAGTGAACCGCTCATTTCCAGTCGTAACCGAAATGATGATGGGCAACTTCCATTTGCCATTGATCACGTCCAGTGTATCCCGCACCGGCTTCACCGTGCTCAGGCAATCATTGCATGCTTTTTTTGCTGCCATTGTTTCTTATTGACGATATTTCACTTTCCTTTAGGAAAGTACTATACAAAGGAAAGTGTATTTTCGTAATTTTGCAACAGCATTCTTTACAAGAGCCTTTAGAATGATTCGAACAACGTCGCTCAATACTCACCCATGGAGGAGTTTCAGCATAGGTAGAATCAGGCATCAATAGTAGTTGAAATGGAAAACAGAAAAAAGTTAAAGCTGGCGGCCAATATTGACGGTCTAGGATGGAATCATGTGGGCTGGCAGCATCCCGATATGCCGGCTGATGCCAGTGAGAACATTGATTTCTATATCCAACAGGCAAAGCTCGCCGAAGCAGCCAAGTTTGACACGCTCTTTCTGGTCGATGTGAGCCATGTAGGCCCTGGAAACATACCGCATTACCTGAGCATGTTTGAAGGTGTTTCCGTCATGTCTGCGCTCAGCATGCACACCCAAAGAATCGGGCTATCGGTTACCGTGTCCACTTCATATGCCGATCCTTACAGCGTAGCCCGCCAAATCCTGTCATTGGATAAGATAAGCAAAGGCCGTGCGTCTTTAAATGCCATTACCTCAAACCCGGGAGGCATGGTCAATTTCAGTCGCGGCCATCTCGGTAAGTCAGACCAATACCCCATGAATAAAGAATTTATGGAGATCTTGTTGGGGTTGTGGGATACCTATGAAGACGATGCTTTCATCCGGGATAAAGAGAGTGGCTTGTTTTTAAATCCATCAAAGATGCATCGGGTGAATTACCGGGGGAAATATTTCCAGGTCTACGGGCCTTTAAATCTTAGTCGCTCCGTTCAGGGGCGACCGGTATTATACACAGCAGGCACTTCGCAAACGTTCATGGATCACGCCACCAGCTATACAGACGGTATGTTTACCCATGGCAGTACACTAGAGGAAACAGTGGCAATTGCCAACGAATTAAGACGGCAACTAATTGAAAAAGGCAGAAGGCCGGAAGACTTTATCGTATCAGTCGCACAAAATCCGATTGTTGGCAGGACAGATCAGGAAGCCCTGGAAAAATACATGGAACTGTTACGGTTGATTCCCAAAAACAGCCTCCCGCGTCCACTATTTTTTGGATCAGCCGAGAAAGTTGCCGATCAGGTACAGCAGTGGTATGACCAAGGAGCAATAGATATGTTGATACTCCGGCAGGATCATCCCCATGGCTTGCGGGATTTCATTGAATTAGTCGTGCCTATTCTGCAGGAACGCGGCATATTCCGCACCGAGTATGAATCTGATACTCTGAGGGGCCAACTGGAGTTGCCCAAGCCGGCATTTAGAAAGATAACCTAAATAAACGAACTGAATATTGTGAGTAAAGATAAAAACAAACAAATGCATATCATCGCCCAGCTTTCCAGTGGGCAGGGCCTGGAGCAGGGCGGTTGGCGGTGGCCAGGGGAAGATAAAGCGGCCTTTATTAATGAAGATGTCTTCATCAAAGGGGCGCAGCTGGCCGAAAAAGGAAAGTTTGATGGATTCTTTTTAGTAGATGTCCCGGCAATAAGCCCCGATATAGCCAAAACCCCACATGGTAGCAGTTTAGACCCTATTGTCCTGATGGCCTTGATGGCCAAGGCGACCGAACAGGTTGGACTTATCAGTACCATGTCCACTTCCATCAATGAACCTTATAGTATTGCCCGCACCATGCGGTCACTGGATCTGGTCAGCAAAGGAAGGATGGGCTGGAATGTGGTAACGACCGGTGCTCCTAATGCTTTGCTAAACTACTTTGCCGGAACACCAGAACATAGTCCGAAGCATGCCCGCTCTACGGAGGTATGGGAAGCCGTGCTCCGTCTGTGGGGGAGTTGGCCAGAAGGGGCATTGAAATTAGACGTAGAATCCGGGCAATTTGCGGATGACAAACTTATTAAGCCCATCAACTTCCAGGGAGAATATGTCTCCTCCAGAGGCCCCATCAATCTTCCGCCTTCGCCGCAGGGCATGCCGGTGGTGTTTACGGCTGGCGGCGGTCAATATGGGTATAATTTTGCTGCTACCAAAGCCGATGCCATGTATGGCAACCCGCCTACCCTGAAATATGCCGTCGCTTCTTGGCAACAACTATCCGTCAGTATTAAACAGGCCGGAAGGAATCCGGATGATTTCACGATTTTCAATGGCATCGGAGTTTCCATTGCTTCCTCCGAAAAAGAAGCCCTGGAAAGACGGGCAGCGTTAGATGAGTTGGGTGATCCAGCTGCGAGACAGCAATACCTAAGCCATATGTTGAACATACCAATTACAGGACTGGATATTGATGCTCCGATTCCGGAACGCTTATTGAAACTCGCACGTCCTAACCGCTCTGACCTCCGCTCCCAGTACGCCTACGACCTGGCTATGAAGGGCTTCACCATCCGACAGGTGCTGGCACATGGCCCTATCAACTACCACCCTGTTTTCCTGGGAACACCTGAAAGTATCGCGGATAAACTCCAGCAATGGTTTGAAGCCGGGGTAGGGAAAGGGTTTAACATTATCGGGGATTCGGGTTTAAGTTCGCTGGCTGATTTTGTGGATCAGGTGGTGCCCATCCTACAAAAAAGAGGCTTGCTTCGTACGGAGTATACCGGCTCTACGCTACGGGAGCACTTAGGTCTGGCTTACCGGAACGGTTTTGCTGCATTTGAGAAGAAAGATCAGGTTGCAACAGATTAATAAATATTTGAAAAAATTATGGACAACAAAAAGATAGCCTATTCCATTTTAGAACTTGCCATTGTATCGCAGGGAGAAACCATACAACAGACACTGCACAATTCATTGGCCTTAGCCAAAGAAGCGGAAGCACATCACTACAAACGCATCTGGTTTGCCGAGCATCATAATTCAGATAATATTGGCAGTAGTGCTACCTCACTGCTCATTGGATACGTGGCCGAAAACACCACTTCCATCCGGGTAGGTTCAGGTGGTGTGATGCTTCCCAATCATTCGCCTTTGATTGTAGCCGAACAGTTTGGCACATTGGCCCATTTATACCCGGGCCGCATTGATTTAGGGCTCGGAAGGGCACCTGGTACCGACCAGGCCACTGCTCGTGCTATCCGGTCAGATTTCATGGAGGCGGCCCATTCCTTTCCCCGGGAAATTGAAAAGATTCAGCAGTATTTTTCCAAAGAAAATAAAGAAGCGAAAGTAAGGGCTCCCATTGCAGAAGGTACAGCTGTTCCGCTGTACGTATTAGGCTCGACGACCGATAGTTCCCATATAGCGGCTGAAAAGGGATTGCCATACGCTTTTGCCAGCCATTTTGCATCCACGCATTTACACAACGCTTTGCGAATCTATGAGCAGGAGTTTCAACCTTCCGAGTTTTTAGATAAACCCTATACCATCGCCGGTGCGAATGTTTTAGTGGCTGATACCGATGAAGAAGCGGAAAAACTATTCACTTCCTTAATCAGAATGTTTGTGGGTGTATTAACCGGATCCAGAGACCCTTTACACCCACCTACCGAATTCACCGAGGAGTTGAAAGGAGTATTGCAGCATCCAACTTTACAACAAATGCTCCGATATTCCTTTGTAGGTAGTAAGCAAACGGTAAAAACGCAGATTCAGGAATTTCTGGAAGAAACGGGGGTGGATGAATTGATAACGGTATCCACCATGTACGACATAAATGACCGCCTGAAATCTACCCGACTACTAGCAGAAATAATGAGGGAGATAAATGAAAATAGATAAAGGAGGGAAGGCACAATTGATTGACCAATTAGAAGAAAGTAGGCTGCTGTAATACAGAATTAAAGCTTTATTTAAAACAATTAGCTTCCTGCTCCTATCCTACGCCTAGAAAACCACTTAAGGATGTCAGATCATTGTGGAAAAGGTTCTATAATTTGATCCTACGGTCTACTCGGTAGTTAAAAAAAGCCAGCACTTTATGGAAAGTGCTGGCTTTTTTTAACTACCGGAGTAACAGAAATACCAAAAGTTTTAGATTCTAAATTTAAACCGATACTGAAAAAGTAGTCCGTATATTTAAGGACAAATATAGTAATACAAATCACATCACATTTTAAAACAGACTCTTGGTTCCAA
>NZ_JSYF01000235.1:0-2153 GCF_054824225.1 Pontibacter sp. HJ8 | reverse complement strand
GTTTTCCAATTATCGTGTTCGTTTGGCTATTGTGGGGATTTTGAAAAATATACCAGCAAAAGCCTGAATGACTTCATGCACGAAAGCAACAAAGGTAAACAAGTCAATTTTGTGAGTCCTGTTACAGAAGGACTAACTAGACTCTCCCAATAATTAAAAAATAATAAGGGCAAATAAGACAAGAGAACAACGACCCGCTCACATCGTGTATAAAACATGTGAGATTTAGTGGCTGAGCAAAGTTTCCGCATCAGCCTTTGATTCGGCGGATATTGACGAATCCCACAATCCTCAACATTTCATGCAACTTCATGACTGAGACGATTTCACATAAACCTGGTCTTTAATGATAAGTAGCTAGATATGTCAAAAAATAAATTACTTCGGATGGACAATGTCGGAATCGTGGTAGAATCCCTAGATGACGCTATCTCATTTTTCACGGAAATAGGCTTGAAGCTAGAGGGGCGCGACACGATCGAAGGAGAATGGGCTGGTCGCGTTACCGGGTTGGGCTCTCAAAACGTGGAAATTGCTATGATGGTCACCCCCGATGGCCACAGCCGCCTCGAAATTTCACGATTTGTCACCCCTCCTACTATTTCAGATCACAGAACTTCTCCTGTCAATTCTCTCGGTTATCTTCGCGTTATGTTCACCGTTGAGGACATTGACGAGATGGTATCAAGGCTCAGCAAGCATGGCGCCCAGCTCGTTGGCGAGATCGTTCAGTACGAAGACTCCTATCGGCTCTGCTACATTCGCGGAACGGAAGGACTTCTAGTCGGTTTGGCGGAACAACTCGGTAACAAATGAGCAACTGGTGCTTTATAAAGATCTTAAATGTGGAATTAGTGCTACTAATATGACTGATATTAGTAGCATTCAGACTATAAAGACATAGTGAAAAGAAAAGGGAAACTAGAAAGTGTAAAATAGCATGAAAACGACACCTGAACACGATGCACGCATGGCAAAAATGACATTTGCCTCGGTATATCCGCACTATGTAACCAAAGTTGAGAGCAAAGGCAGAACAAAAGAAGAATTACATCAGGTAATAGCGTGGCTGACAGGCTTTGATGACAAAAACCTGCAGGAACTGATTGACCAAAAGGTAACGTTCGAAACATTCTTTACGAGTGCAAGCATAAACCCGAATGCGCAACTGATCACAGGAGTAATTTGTGGCTACCGGGTAGAAGAAATTGAAAACCCCTTGACAAAACAAGTAAGATATCTGGACAAGTTGGTGGACGAACTGGCGAAAGGCAGGAAGATGGAAAAGATTTTGCGTCAAGCGTAAAATATATTGCAAACAGCAAGACACAGAGATACACTCCGGCCAACATTGCATAAAGCGCATGTCAGATAAAGTGCTGAATTCAAGATTTCCGGCTCTTAAACAAGTCCGTCCCGGGCGGACAGAGAAGTGCTTCAAGAACCGCCACCAGACATGTACGAGACAATTGCCCGTAATTTTAAAGCACAGCACCTGATGGCAAGAAACGCAATACTCTTAACAGGCTTTGTCATCCTGAAATTTCTTTTGCAGTACATGCTGATAAGCCCGGAGTATGATTTGCAACGGGATGAATACCTCCACCTTGACCAGGCAAACCATCTGGCGTGGGGGTATATCTCCATTCCACCCCTAACTGCCTGGATATCCTTCCTCATCAAGCTACTGGGCAATAGCGTGTTCTGGGTCAAGTTTTTTCCTGCCCTTTTTGGAGCCTTGACTATTGTTGTCGTTTGGAAAGCGATTGAAGAACTCAACGGGAACTTAGCTGCCTTGATTTTGGGGGCTACCGGCGTTTTGTTTTCCGCTCTGCTGCGGCTCAATACACTTTATCAACCTAACTCTTTGGACGTGCTGTGCTGGACGACGCTTTACTTCGTTGTCATCAAGTACCTCAATACCCAAAAGCCGAAGTGGCTGTATGCTGGCGCCATAGTATTTGCCATAGGTTTTTTGAATAAGTACAACATCGTCTTCCTGCTCATAGGTCTTTTTCCTGCCATTTTAATGACCGAACAACGTGAAGTACTGGCCAGGAAGCACCTATACCTGGCCATGCTACTGGGCTTGCTGCTTATTCTGCCAAACCTTTTCTGGCAATACCAGAACCGGTTTCCGGTTATACATCATC